>NZ_JASJOJ010000077.1:0-15205 GCF_038519165.1 Photobacterium sp. SP02 | reverse complement strand
TTGGTGCGGCTGACCGTTAAAAGCATAGCCTGGCAGCCCGCCTGATAAAGCGTATCTGCCATAAACTGCTGCGCGGTATCGGCTACACCGGAGCCACGGTATTCGGGAATAAGATAAATCAGATGGATGTAACCCGTTTCGGCTTCATCAGAAAAACACTTAAATTCTAACTGGCCAATAATCTGGTCATTATCCCAGATATGAATGTAATACCAGCGGGGGTCCACCAGCCGGGCACGCATTCTTTCTTCATAACCATGAATAAAGGGCGCAAAGCCATTGTCAGACTGAAACGTACACACGAAAGCATCACGCCGGAAAGCCATGCAAAGGGCAAAATGTTCATCAACATTGACAGGACGAAATTCAGGTTTCACATGACCTCTCAGGCTGGTGCAATTGCGTCAGTTCAGGCGCTGATGGCTACACTATAGCGAATAATCAGTGCAAACTGCGATTCATAAGACTTAAAACAGCAATATATGCCTGTCCCGATAAGTCAAATACGTTACATGTTCATTCTCTTAGGAAATGCTCAGTCAAATAATAACTGGAACGATCGACTGTCAAAATGATCATTCGCATTTTTACCCATGCACCTAAGTGGCTCTAACCAGTCAAGATCATATAACCGAGCATGCTCAAACAACATACAGGAGTGATAATTCACGAAATAATCTTCAATATTTTCTTCAGACAGAGCCCCATAACGTTTGATGGAATCTGAAGCACAATAATTCGAAGCAGGTGATATCTCAACGGTGCACATACCTTCAGAAACATTCATACATTTCTGATATACCGGATTCGCACAGATGACTTTACCGCCATTCTTTTCTATTTTTCCTGCGACCAGTTCCAGCCAAGCATTGTGGAGAACAAGCTCCTCTTGCGGTTGACTCGCACAGCTTGTCAAAATACTCGCCATCAGGCTCACTCGGATGATTTTATTCATTATCTTTTACGCTGTATTCACCATCGCTTTCACGGCTTTTTTGACTTTCTTCATCGCCATTTGTCGTTTGAGTGGCGACAGATAATCAATGAACAGATTTCCGTGCAGATGGTCAATTTCGTGCTGCATCACAATTGCCAGAAAATCATCACGCTCAATCGTTACTGGATTGCCCTGACGATCAAGCGCAGTCACGACCACAGACTGATAACGCTCGACATCGGCGTAATAATCCGGCACCGACAGGCAACCTTCCTGCCCCATGGCTTTATCTTCACCGCTCACCACTTCCGGATTAATCAGTACCAAAGGTTGATCCCGGCTCTCTGAGATATCAATCACCACCACAGCTTCACGGCGACCGACCTGAGTCGCCGCCAGGCCAATACCATTCGAGGTGGCATACAGGGTCTCCAGCATGTCATCCACCAGCGTCTGAACAGCAGCAATATCAGTTACAGGAATGGCCTGCTCTTTTAAGCGGGGATCCGGGGCGGTGAGAATCTCTAATCGTGCCATAGTGTTTCAATTACCTTAACGTTAACTACAATCAGGTTCAGCACTGTCTGATACTGTCCCGTTCACCGCGCTATCTTACTGGTTTTCTTTAATTTTCATAGGTTACCGGTGCGGTAAAAATATAACCGTTTCCCCGCATGGTTTTAATGTACTTGGGATGTTTACCGCTGTCGCCCAGCCGCTGTCGCAAACGGCTCAGCTGAACATCAATTCCCCGCTCAAACGGCAGCGCTTCGCGGCCCCGGGTGGCATTGGAAATGGTGTCCCGGTCCAGCACTTCATTGGGACGGGATAAAAATAACATCAGCAAACTGAAATCCCCGCCCGTCAGTTCATAGTCCTGTTCTGTCTGAAGGTCATATAGCCTGTGAGACAAGGTCTCCAGACGCCAGTGCCCAAACCGGATAGCGCGCGGTAATGCGGTTGGCTGTACGAATTCCTCGGCACCCACAGGGCGGGTTCGACGCAACAGCGCTTTAATGCGCGCCAGTAACTGACGCGGACTGAATGGCTTGGCGATATAATCATCGGCGCCGATCTCCAGCCCCAGAATCTGATCCATTTCATCGGAGGCAGCTGTCAGCATCATAATCGGCACTTCCGATGATTTCCGTACAAACTGACACAATGTAAAGCCGTCGTCCCCCGGCATCATCACATCCAGCAGGATGACATCGGGCGTATGCGCTTCAAGCTGTTGCTTCATCGCAATGCCATCTTCTGCGGTTATCACCTCATAGCCGGATTTAGCCAGATACTCCTGCAATAACTCGCGGATTTCGACATCGTCATCCACAACCAGAATGGTCTTTGTCGACATGGTGGTGTTCTCTTTCTGTTCGTACACGTCATTATCGTTATCATTATTTACTGATAGCTTTCCTAAAGCGCTTTGCTCATCGCTTCATTTATCCCTGAAAGTACTTCAGCCGCTAGCAGTGTTATTCATTACCGGGATGAAATCACGGATCAGGCGGCAAAAGTTTGAGGCTGATAAGGTTTTATGGCCTTGTTGCAGGTGAAATTTTGCTGCCAGCTTCCCCTGATACGCCATTCATGCATAATACTTTTAAAGCAGTATGTTAAGAGAAAAAGTCCCTTATGCTAACCATTGATTACGCCACACTTGATGATCACTCCGCTATCACCGAACTGCATGTTCGCAACTGGCAGGTTGTGTATTGCAACGATCTGTCCGAGCAGTACCTGACGCACGATATCCATCAGGACCGATTTCAAACCTGGTACTCGCGACTGACTCAGCCCATGAGCAAGCGCCACATTCTTGTCGCGAAACAAAACGGGCAAATGTGTGGCTTTATCTGCATCGAGCTGGATGCGCACCCTGAGTTAGGCACGCTGGTCGATAACCTGCATGTTAACCCTGAAATAAAAGGGCAAGGCATTGGCAAGCAGCTTCTCGCGGCGGCAAAAGAGACAATGACCGCGCACGCGCAGTCAGACAGCCTGTATCTGGAAGTGCTGGCCTCCAATCTGCCGGCCATCGGTTTTTATCAGCGGATGGGGGGAACAGAGTATTGCGCGCAAACCTGGCAGGCACCGGACGGTACTGTGGTTGATGAATATGTCTACCATTGGCCCGGCAAGGATCAGATGAAGTTCTGATTGCAGACACTGCCATACAGCACGGCCGCATCCATCGATACGGCCGTGAAAGCCTTTAAAGCTCGACGATCAACTTACCTTTATTCTCACCGGAGAACAGCAGGTTAATCCCTTCAATGGCACTATCCAGCCCTTGCAGGGTATGAGCACGATACTGCAGCTTGCCGGCCATCATCAACTCTGCCAGTTTTTGACCGTATTCCGCAAACCGATGGAAATGATCCGGCATAGTAAAGCCCTGTATCATCAGTCTTTTACGCACAATATTCATCCAGTTCGGGCCAGGTTGTGGTGTCGCTGTATTGTAGTCGGCAATCATGCCGCAGACAGCCACACGACCATGGGCGTTCATGCGTTGATAAATGTGCTGCTGCGCAACGCCGCCGGTATTTTCAAAAAATAAGTCAATGCCGTTGGGGGCTGCGGTTGCCAGCTTGGCAGCAAAATCCTCATCGTGGTAGTTGATTGCGGCATCAAAACCCAGTGTCTCTGTCAGCCAGTGGCATTTTTCATCGCTGCCAGCCACACCGATGACAGTCACGCCTTCCAGCTTCGCTAACTGGCCAACCATAGATCCCACAGAGCCTGCTGCGCCTGTCACCACCAGTGTCTGTCCCGCTTGCGGTTTCAGCACTTCATACAGGCCGTGATAGGCCGTCACGCCCGGCAAGGCCACCACAGAGAGCAAGGCTTCCTGCGGCACACTGGTCGGCACAGGTGACAAACCGCCTTTGGCAACAAAATATTCCGTCCAGCCCATCATACCCATCACACGGGTTCCCACCGGAAAATCCGGGTGGCGGGATTCCACCACATCACCGATGCCGCTTGAGCGCATCACTTCTCCCAGCTCCACAGGCGGAATGTAACTTTCACGATCGGCACTCATCCAGCCGCGCATGGCCGGGTCCAGTGACATGTGGGTTTGCTTGACCAGAAACTCGCCCTCGGCAATTTCCGGCACTGGCTTCGACACTTTTTCAAAGATATCTGACGTGATGGTGATGTCAGGACGCTTTTTCAGAAGAATGGCACTGTAATTCATGATCTTGTTCCTTTCGTTGTCTTGAGGCACACTCTAACTCTTGCTGAAAATGAAAATAAGACAGCAAAATAAAGAAACACTTTTGCGAAAAATGGGAAAATAAACATGGATAAACTCAAAGCCATGGAAGTGTTTGTCACCACATTACAGTGTGGCAGCATTTCCAGCGCCGCAAAGCAATTACGTCTTCCCGTTTCCAGCGCCTCGCGGCAGCTGAGCTGGCTTGAAGCGCAACTCGGCACTGAGCTCATCAAACGCAGCACACGGACCATCAACCTGACTGAAGTGGGCAAAGCCTACCTGACACAATGCCAGCAGGTCCTTGAGCAAATTCGTCAGGCGGAGGAGCTGGTGAGCACCTATCAGCAAACCCCGTCGGGCATTTTAACCATCAGTTGTATGAGCCACTACTTTGACAGTCAGGTACTGCCGCATCTGAGTGAATTCGAGGCGCTGTATCCTGAGATCAAACTCGATATCGATGTGTCAGACCGCCTGACCGATTTGTCGAAAGCCGAAATTGATATCGCTATTCGTGGCGGATATCTGCCGGATGAACGTATTCACGCACGCTGGTTATGTGATAACACGCCACACCTGTGCGCCACACCCCAGTACATTGAGCGATATGGCCTGCCGGCCGATCATACTGAACTGCACGCTCATCACGTGGCTTACTACCGGAGTCCAAAGCACATTTTAAAGTGGGGGATCGTCAGAGAAGGGCAATGGCTGCCTCTGGAACTGGAACCGTATGTTGTGACCAATTCCGGCCGCTATATTCGTGAGCTGATGATGGCAGGAAAAGTGATGGCGCTGCTGCCAGACTGGTCAACCTTCGAAGACAGGGATGAAGGCAAGCTCATCAAGGTCGAGCTTCCCGCGCCGGTCTGCCTGTCTGCCGAGCGCCTGGGGCTCTATCTGCTGTATTACAGGCCCCGCTATCAGGTACCGAAAATCAGGGCAGCGGTCGATTTTTTCAGTCAGAAACTGGCCGTAAGCAAATAGCAAAGACATCATACTGTTTTGCTTTCGCTTGCCGGATGCACCACTACAGGCTGGGATCAGAGCCCCAGCTTGCTGCGGAACATAAAGAAAACCGCGCCCAGCATACACAGCCCGGCCCAGAGGTAATCGAGTTTCAGCGGCTCTTTCAGGTAGTAAAACGCGAAAGGCACGAAGACAGACAGGGTGATCACTTCCTGCAGGATTTTCAGTTGCCCGACACTCATCACAGTAAAGCCGATGCGGTTCGCCGGCACCTGCAGCAGGTATTCAAACAACGCAATTCCCCAGCTCAGGAAAGCGGCAATGACCCAGGGTTTACTGTTCAGATCTTTTAAATGTCCGTACCAGGCAAACGTCATAAAGACATTGCTGCACAGCAGCAGAAAAATCGTAATCAGTGTAGGTTGCATAGAGAAAGTGATTCAGTTTACCGGCCAGAGAATGCGCGGATTATAATCAGCACTTTTCACCTTGTCATTTAAAATATAAATCAATCACACCAACAAAATAAGTCATTGTTTAATAATTGATTTTAAAGCAAGACTGCCCCATTCCCTTCATCGGCCAGCGTATCTTCCGGGTTACGAAGCTGGCACCGGCTCAGTGACAGACAGCCACAGCCGATACAATCGCCCAGCGAGTCCCTGAGTTTTTGCAATTTGGCGATTCGTTCATCCAGCTGATGCCGCCATAAACTCGCCATCGCCTGCCATTCTTCCTGGGTCGGTGCGTGATCCACAGGCAGGTGCGACAACGCCTCGCCGATTTCCTCCAGCGACATGCCCAGCTGCTGCGCGGTTTTGATCACCGCAATCCGGCGCAGCACACTGCGATCATAGCGGCGCTGATTACCTGCGTTCCGCCAGCTCTGAATCAGCCCTTTCTGCTCGTAAAAATGCAGCGCCGACACCTTTACGTTGGAGCGTTCAGCGACCTGTCCGACTGTCATTTCCATCGTCAATCCTTACATGCTGATCATCTGTATTTTATTCTTGACCTCAAGTTTACTTGAGGTTTTAAGCTCTGCCCATCACTAACAATAACCAATAACCAAGAAGGAAACACGGATGTCACGCACTGCGACTTATCTCACCGGGCGCTTTTTTGACGGTATTTCATCCGGGATGTTCATGCTGGCACTGCCTTGGATCATGCTGAATCAGGGCGACATGGGGGTCTTCGTGGCAGCGGTCTCGCTCACTTGCACCGCCTTGTCATTCATTGCCACCCCTTTCACCGCCACGCTGATTGACAGGCATTCACGCAAAGCCATTCTGATCATCGTTCAGGTGATTCAGTCACTGACTGCACTGTCTGTGCTGATCGCTTTCCGGTTTCAGGCCGATTCCATCTGGTTGCTGGCACTGGCGCAACTGATCTTCTGGCTGACCAACGATGTCGCCTGGAGCACCAATAATGCTTTCACCCAGGAAAACTATGACAAAGCTGACTACGCCAGAGTGACTGGTCAGCAGGAAGTCGTCATGCAACTGACCACACTGAGTGCCGGGGCAGCGGGTATCGTGCTGCTGACATCCTGGTCGATGAGCGAATTTGCCTTGCTGGCAACACTGGCCTCCGGCATTGCTGCACTGAGCTACTGGCTGACACCGTATCGCCGCCGGCTGGCGTCCAGTCAGCCTCAGGCGTTTTTCAGACAATTGGCCGAGAGCAAAACCATCTTCACCCGCCAGCCCGCTTTCTACCTGTTTCTGGCGTTATCCTGCCTGACCTACCCTATGCTCACCTATCTGGCGAAACTGGTGCCTGTATATTTCTCTGAGCACAATATCAGTGGCAGCTGGTTTGCGTCCTGGTCGCTGAGCTATGGCATCGGCGCCTTGCTTACCGGCCTGCTGGTGACGCGTTTGCTGGCACGCATCAGCCATGAAAAAGCCATGATGTATTCGGTGATCACCATGGGCAGCCTGCTGATCGTCATGGCCGTCTGGTTAACGCCGGTTGTACTGGTTTCGCTCACCGTGATTCTGGGCTTTTTCAACGCTTTAAACCGTATCGCCCGCACCAATAAGCTCAACCACGAAGTCAATGTGCATGAACGGGGCCGGATAGAAGGCGGTCTGAAATTGTTCTCGACCCTGAGTCAGAGCCTGAGTTATGTTTTGATTGCGGCGTTAAGCTACCTGCAGATCACTGAAATAGGTTTTGTCATTATGGGCGTCATTGTGCTGGCATCCGGTTTGATCATGCAGCTGTTATACCGGAAAGGTTCCCATCTGCAGGTTTCAATCGCCTGAGGACAAGACAATCACTGTGGCGACTTCCCTGAAGCGTACGCTAGGGAAGTCTTTTCATTTTTCCATCCAGTCCATCAGAAACTGCGAAAAAGCGTTCACTTGCCTTGGCTGGAATTTGCGGCCGGGATAGACAAGCTGCAAAGCGACAGATTCGGTATCACTGAGACTCAATCCTCTGACCTGATCATCAAACAGCACCTGTAACCGGCCGTCCAGCACATCCTGCCGAACATCCCACCAGGACTTCATCGCAATACCGCAGCCTTCTACTGCCCATTGACGCACCAAAGCGCCATCGGTACAAATCATCGCCGGTTCGACGTCCACTGTGATCGGGCCCTTGTCAGTGACAAAGTGCCACTCATTCATGATTTGTCCGGCCCATTCCATTACTAAACACCTGTGATGACGCAGATCATCGGGATGGGCCGGTTGCCCCGCTTTCGCCAGATAAGCCGGTGATGCGCACACCACGCGGCGATTCGACACTAACGACTTTGCAATCAGGTTGCTGTCAGGCAAGTTGCCCAGCCGGATGGCAATGTCTATGCCTTCATCCACCAGTTTTACCATGCCATCGGTCAGATACAGATGCGGTACAACCTTAGGATGGGCCTCAGAAAACGCCGCCAATGCCGGCGCCACGTATTGCCTGCCAAAGTCAGACGGCGCAGTAATGCGCAGGGAACCTGACAGCTCCGCTTCACATTGCGTTAATACCGCTTCTGCGGCTTCCACTTCTTCCACTACCCTCAGGCACGCCTGGTAAAATCGATAGCCCGCTTCAGTCATCGAAATATGCCGGGTATTTCTGTTCAGCAAACGGGTTTGATATCTGTGTTCAAGCTGGTTCATCCGGGCGGTCATGCTGGCAGGCGACAACCCCAGCTTACGCCCTGCGGCCGCCAGTCCACCTGATTTCACCACCTGAACAAACAACGCCATGTCCTCTGTCTTTGCCATATTATTCAGTTTTTATGAAGTATGTTTTCGTATTTGCATCCATTATAAATATTTTCCGAACCAATACACTGAAGACCGCTTATTTGCAGAATCCGAATCGCAGAACCCGATTATCCTTATGACAACCCACATGCTTGAGGAACCACGAATGAAAGCTGTCGCACTGACCCATTATTTACCTGTATCAAACCCGGACAGCCTGATGGATGTCGAACTCCCGGCACCGGCTGTATCAGGCAAGGATATTCTGGTGAGAGTGGAAGCCATCTCGGTCAATCCGGTTGATACCAAAGTAAGAGCGCCCAAAGACAAAATTGAACCACAGCCTCGTGTTCTGGGCTGGGACGCAGCAGGGACGGTCGTCGCAGTCGGTGAAGACGTCACCCTGTTTTCCGTCGGTGACGAGGTATTTTATGCCGGTGATATCACCCGCCCCGGCAGCAACAGCGAATACCAGCTTGTTGATGAACGTATTGTCGGAAAAAAACCGCAATCACTGTCGATGGCTGAAGCAGCCGCACTCCCACTGACCAGCATCACCGCTTGGGAAGGCTTGTTTGACCGGCTCAATATCAACCCCAACGGCACGCAGGATCAGCAAAGCCTGCTGATCATTGGCGGTGCTGGCGGTGTCGGTTCGGTGGCAATTCAACTGGCCAGCCAGATTGCAGGACTGACGGTGATAGCCACCGCATCACGGGAAAACACCCAGCACTGGTGCCATGAAATGGGCGCCGATCACACCATCAACCACAGGCAGGATATGGCGGCACAACTGGCTGAACTCGGCTTTCCGGCAGTGGACTACATCTTCTGCCTCAACGACACAGCCGGCCACTGGGCGACCATGACACAGGTTATCAAACCCCAGGGCATGATTTGCAGTATTGTCGAAAGTGATGTGCCATTGGATATGGAACCGTTAAAAAGCAAAAGTGCCGGTTTCGTCTGGGAATTCATGTTTACCCGCTCCATGTATCAAACCCATGATATGGCCGAGCAGGGTCATCTGCTCAATCAGATCAGCAAGCAGATTGATGCCGACACCCTGCAATCCACCATGAAGGAGCACCTGACACCGATCAATGCTGAGAACCTGCGCAGCGCTCATGCCATGGTAGAGCAAGGCAAAATGATAGGAAAAATTGTCCTGTCTGGCTGGGAATAAAGCTTAAATCCATCGCTTCTTGCCCGGCACAGCCTCGCTATATGGAGTGAAACTGTGCCGGGCGAAGCTATTCAGGACGTAGCTATGCGAGACGTAGCTATGTTGGACGTAGCTATGTCGGACGAAGCTATTTCGGACGTAGCTTTGCCGAACATAGCTTTGCCGGACATAGCTGTGCCGGCAAGGTAAACATGGTTAGCTTAAGAATGCCCCGGCAGGCTGAATCTCTACGATCCGGTCCGGCCAGCCAGCGACAAAATCCCTTTCGTGCGACACCATGATGACAGTCCCGCTAAAGTCGATCAGCGCTTGCTTCAGCGCCGCTTTCACTGTGGCATCGAGATGAGTGGTCGGTTCATCCAGCACCAGCAGGTTGACCGGTTGCAATGCTAAACGACACAGCTTCACTTTGGTCTGTTCTCCTCCGCTGAGCGAGCCGACAGGCTGCAATGCCAGCTTGCCGGACAGGCCGAAGCGCGCCAAATGTTGCCTGGCCGCTTTGTCATCCAGACCGGGACAAGCTGACTTCACCAGATTCACGGGGGTGGCATCCTGAAACGCCCAGTGCAGTTCCTGCTCAAAGTAGCCCAGCCTGAGTCCTTGCGATAATTCCAACTGACCGGCCATCGCTGCCAGCTCGCCCACCAGGGTTTTCAGCAGGGTGGACTTTCCGATGCCATTGAATCCGGCAATCACAACTTTTTCACCGCGCTGCAGGCTCAGATTCATCGGAGGCAGCAAAGAGCGGGTATAGCCGATTTCCAGCCCGGTAGCCGCCAGCACGGTCTGGGCACTCAGCGTCGCAGCCCGGAACGAAAACGACACCGCTTTCTCTGACTCCGGCGCTGCCATGCGTGCAATCCGCGCCAGCTGTTTCTTGCGACCATTAGCAATGCTCGCATTGACACCAGCACCGTTTTTGGCAATGAACTGCTCCAGCTTATCGATGTGCTTTTTCTGGGCCTGATACTGCTTGGCATGGGCCGCATCGTCGCTGGCTTTCTGCGCCATCGCTTTCTCAACATTGCCTTTGTATTTGCGGATTTGTTGCCTGTCGATATCGCAGATGCCGGTCGCAATCCGGTTCAGAAAAGCCTTATCGTGCGACACCACCATGAAGGCGCCTGTAAAGCCATTCAGATAATCGGCCAGCCAGTCGACATGCACGGTATCCAGGTAGTTGGTCGGTTCATCCAGCAACAGCACATCCGGCGATACCAGCAACAGAGTGGCCAGCATGACTTTGTGGCGCTGACCACCACTCAAGGCGCCGAGCGGCGTTGCCATGCCGAACTGGGTAATCCCCAGCCCTTCAGCCACCGCCTCTATTTTGTGATCAGTGACATAAAAGGACTGGCTTTCCAGCATCGCCTGAATCGTTGCGGCACGGGTCAGAAAACTGTCGCGGGCACTTTTCTCCGGGCAGGCGTAAATGGCCATCATTTCAGCTTCCAGTGTGTACAAATCGGCAAATGCCGATTGCAGGTAACCACGTACCGTCAACCGGGGATCCAATTCTGCGTGCTGATCCAGATAGCCGACCTGCACGGCGGGCTGCCAGAGAATATCGCCACTGTCGGGCAGCAACTCGGATTGCAGCAATTTCAGCAGGGTACTTTTCCCCACCCCATTCTTGCCGGTCACCCCGATATGCTCGCCGGGAAACAGAGTGAAACCGGCCTGCTGATACAGGGTTTTATCGCCGATGTGGTAAGTCAGGTTTTGAATTGTGAGTAAACTCATTGTATTACATCCATAAAAAAACGAGGGGCGGTACAAGGCATACCGGCCCCTCGCTTCAAGCAATCTTGAAACTAGCTGCTGACAGATTATCGGTCAGAAACTAAAAGGCCGACGATGAAGGTCATCGTCGGCCTGTACTCTGCATTCATCAGATACAGACAACTCCCCTGAGGATCAGGGAATGACGGCTA
Source organism: Photobacterium sp. SP02 (assembly GCF_038519165.1). Classification (NCBI taxonomy): domain Bacteria; kingdom Pseudomonadati; phylum Pseudomonadota; class Gammaproteobacteria; order Vibrionales; family Vibrionaceae; genus Photobacterium; species Photobacterium sp. SP02. Next base: position 3,729 of record NZ_JASJOJ010000077.1, on the reverse strand, counting down.
TATCTGATGAAGATTCAGAAGACATTCAGCTCCGAGCAACACTTCATCGTGTTAATGCGCGGAGCACAGTCGCCTGACAAAATTCTTGAATAGGATGTAAAACATTGCAGAGCGGTCCAAAAATATAATTCGGCCGCAAAATACGCAATTTTCAATCATGAGTCAACCGCATCTATTATCGTATACAACTCATATCGCGCATCAGCAGCAGAGTATCGGCAGACGCCCCTCAGCCAAAAAACGCGGCCAATAGTCCAATCACAACAGCCAGAGCCAGTATGGCTTTCACCAGCAAACCGATATTCTCACTGCCACCATCAGGCGGCTGATTACAACATCCCACTGTTACCTCCAAAGTCACAATCATTGCAGCACAAAACAGACAGACTTAAAGCTTCCCGCCAGTGGAAGGTAAAGCAAAACTGTTACGCGCTGCACATTTCCCTTCGCCCGAACCCTAATTGGCGGGAATACTCAACCAATAGCATTTATGTTATGCATATGCGTTTTTATTTTGTCATTGGAATGTCACATGCCTGTCCGAGCTAGCGCTGCCCGAGTGAGTATCATCACTGCTGGCCTGCTTTTTCTTTCTGCCTGCAGCCAGAATGCCAGTAATGATGTCGGTTTGTATGCGCAAGCCAGTAATCAGCTCACCAGCCAGCTGGGTGACATGATGCAGGAAACCAAAACCTTACAGACAAAACGGGCCACCAACACACTGGCGCTGGAACTGGAACGCCCCAGCACTCTGCTGACCTCAGACCGACTGACGCAACAGGCAAAAACCTATGCCGATATCACCCAGCAACAGTTCGCACTATACGCCCTGAACCGTTCCCTGCAGGACTACAGTCAGGCCCTCAGCGAACTGGCAGACGCCAAATACCGCGGCGACATTGACTATGCCGCCGCCAAACTCAGTGGTTCGCTGATCTCGGCAAACAAACAGTATCTTGCCCTGACCGATACGCCCCTGCTGGATGCCAGCGATGACACCTTCCACATACTGTCATCCGCCATCGCGGGGATTGGCGCGACAGTAGCGGAATCTCAGCGGCGCAAAGCCCTGAAAGACATCATCATCAAGGCCGATCCGACCATCAGCACTATCTGCGATACCATCAGCCAGCGCCTGTCATCCGGCAGGCTGTACGCCGCTCTGCTGTCGGAACGCCGGGATATGCTCAGTACCGATATCCGTCGCTTCAACATCATGAAAACGCAGGGAAAGCTCAGCCATGAGGCAGTGATCGCGCAAATTGAAAGCCTGACTCAGCGCTCAGTGGATATCGCTTCAACCGCACTGATCTTCAAGCAGATGGCCAAAGCCACGCAGACACTGAAAGAGAAGCACCACGCGATTTCCGAACTGGTTGCTAACAACGAGTTCAGCGGTAAAGCCTTCATCCGTATTGCCGGCGAGCTCAACGAAACCGGCCGTCATTATTCATCACTGAACAACCTGCTGGGTAGCTGCGAAACCAGCTTTGCGCTCAGAGATGATCAACTTGTTTGCAAGGAGGGGTAAGATGACCGACAAACCATTGGGCAACTACCTGGTCGAAGCCATCGACGAGCTGCGCAAGGTGAAAGAAATCACCCTGAATTATGATCAGGCGCTGCAATTACAACAAGACATCAACCTGCTGCTGACCCAACTCAGCGAAGCACTGGCATTACCTGATCTGGGCGTTACGCGTACCCAGAGTGCGGTGACAAACCTCATCACCCTGACGTCGCTGGCCAAAAAAGCCAAACACGATCCCAGCAAGATTGCCGATGTCATTCTCACCACCTCGAAAGTGGTGCGTGTGGTCGAAAAAGTGCTGAAAGGCACTGGTGAAGCGCTGCTGTAAAAGCAAGTGGCGGAGACAGGCTTGTTGCGAGCCGGCGCTGGAAAAGGTTTGATCCATCCTTGCTATTAATAGCGATAATAATAGGGAAGCAAGGCCGAGTCTGCTAGAATCCCGTGCCCTCAACCTTCATGGCACAGCTTAATCATTCGTGCCGCTCTGGTATTTAATTGAAGCGTTGAGCGAATACCACCCAATCCAACCCGCCCCGGTACGTGAGAAACTCAGGAACGCGTTATGATGACAGATGAAGAAAGAATTGAATTACAAAAAAATAATCCATTGCACGGTCTGAAGTTAGAAACCTTACTGCAAGAGCTGGTCGATTTTTACGGATGGGATATTCTGGACACAGCCATGCGTTTTAACTGTTTTCACACCAACCCATCGATTGCCAGCAGTGTGAAGTATTTAAAGAAAACGGACTGGGCAAGAGAGAAACTGGAAAACTTTTACCTGTACCGCTTCAAACGCATGCCTCGCGCAACAAGCGAAGAGTTCGAGTTGCCGCCACGCACCCGTACATTCCCGCACGGTCTTCAGCCGAAAGAGCCGATGGAACTGACGGTTGAATCCATTTTGAAATCGCAAGCCAAAGCCGCATCAGCCCATAAAGAGCGCTCATCACGGGGTCGCCACTTCCGTCGTTAACGCACGGCTTCTCGGTCGATCAGATAGCGCCGTATCAGGCATGGACGCCTGTGTTTGGTATATCACCGCATTTACAGTGTAAAACGTGCCAAATCTGATTTTGGTAGCCAGTTTCCCCTTAACATTTTTCGCTGCTCGCCTGCTTACTCTTCAGCCTGCGGCGCACTGAACGCTTTGCTGTAGAAACCTGACGGGTCAAAGCAGCACACTCTTTTCTTCCCCGAAGCAAGCATGTCGCATGCGTCATGAATGCGTTTCGCGCGAGTCTTGGCCTGCTTGGCTGAAACTATCCAGTGAATCCAGTCTACACGGGCAATGGTCGTCGTCGCATCCCACATGGCACGGGCCTCAGGTGCCGCCTCCAACGCTTTCACCAAATCATCCGGCACGTCTGGTTCAGGTTCCTCCCCTGCGAAAATCTCGAAATGTGCCGTGTCACCAACGCTGGCACCTGAAGCCGCCAGCAGAGGCTGGTCGATACGCAGCCAATGGCTTTTCTTGCCATCCGGTTCGAGCAAGACAGTGAAACTGTTACCGTTTAAGGTGCCTGAAACAGTGATACGACCACGCCTTGGCAACGTCGCGCTCGCCTCTTTGGGCAACACGACAAAAGCCCACTCACTATCACCGCCCGAGTCCCTGGGGCGAAGCAGTCGCGCGTCAAATTCAGCACCGCTGTTTTCTTTTTCCATGATTTGATGATCTCCCTATGAAACTTTCCCTGACCAACGACATAGTATTTTAGCAGACAGTTATGATGGGAAAGTGAGTTTAGTCTACAGCCCCATTGCATCACTTTGTATGTCACGCTTAAAGCCTGCGCCTTCTCTGCATTCTGCGTTGCGCGCCAGACACTCTTTGCCGGCTCAAAGAGTGCCCAGAAAAGCCTTTGATTTCGCTGATGTTTTCCGGGCCGGTTGTAGGCGCTCCCTGCGCCGACAACCTAAAAATGCATCCCTGTATTTTTCCCTGGGATTGTGACTGACTATCCTGTTGAGGATGCTCAGGCTGTCGGTATGGCAGTTGCCAGTGCCAACCAAACCACAGAAAGCAACTGGGCGCTGAACCAGGCTATTCCTTAATAATGCCGCTGCGGGCTTGTCCAACACCCGGATAAAGGATCGGCTGCACGACACTTATGCTTATTGAGGGTGTTCATAGTTCTGTGTCAGCATAAGTCACAGATCCACATATTGATCGACCCTGTTCGGGAAGTGGAGGC
>NZ_JASJOJ010000076.1:0-15714 GCF_038519165.1 Photobacterium sp. SP02 | reverse complement strand
AACCTGGCTCAGCAAGAACGTAACGAACAGCAGGTTGCAGATATCGCCAAGGGGGGTTACATCCTGAAAGACTGCGCCGGCAAACCTGAGCTGATCCTGATTGCCACCGGCTCTGAAGTAGAGCTGGCAATGAACGCAGCGGCCGAGCTGAGCGCCGAAGGTAAGCAGGTGCGTGTGGTGTCTATGCCATCGACCGATGCGTTCGACAAGCAAGACGCGGCATACCGTGAGTCTGTGCTGCCATCTGACGTGACTGCCCGTATCGCTATCGAAGCCGGTATTGCTGACTTCTGGTACAAGTACGTGGGCTTTGACGGCCGCATCATCGGCATGACCAGCTTCGGTGAATCGGCCCCGGCCGGCGAGCTGTTCAAACTGTTCGGCTTCACCACTGAAAATGTGGTCAGCACCGCGAAAGAGCTGCTGGCGTAAGTGAACCAGAAGAGTTAACTAAACACGCCCCCAAAGCCAGTCGAAAGACTGGCTTTTTGTTTATAAGCAGCTCAGCATCGACCCAATTTGGGGCTACCCGCCACAGCGCCTGAAAACCTGTCACCGTATCTATTCATCGCTTCTCTTTTCCACCAGTCAAAGATTTTCGCAGTTCTGCGTCGACAATGTTCTGATCCAGCCCGATATCATCCAATAAGTAGTCTGGTAACTCACTTAAGTGGCGTAAGTCACGCTCCCGCTGACGCCAGCGTCGATAATAAGAAAAGCCAGACTTAATCCAACCCACCATTTCTTTGCTCCCGGCAAACGCAAGCTTATATGTTGTTATCCCCATAGCAACCACCTATTATCATCGAAAGATAGATTTATCTTCGACCAGAGTCAGCAGTTGCTCAAACGATAGATCCTGACACTCAGTTAAGGAAAACTAATGTCATTACCAAATGAACTCAGACACCGCATGCCACCACTGCAGGGCTTGTATTATTTTTATCAGGCGGCACATTACGGCAGTTTTAAAGCCGCTGCCGAGCACCTGCATGTCACTGCAGCTGCCATCAGCCAGCAGATCCGGTTATTGGAGGACTGGCTGGGTACCGCCTTGTTTTACCGCCAGCACCGGCGAGTGGTGCTGACCCCGGAAGGACAGACGCTGTTTGAGCACAGTCAGGAAGGCTTCAAACACATTCAGAATGGCGTTTGGCTGATTAACAATGACCCGGAACCCCAACGTTTATCCCTGTCGACACTGCCCTCATTTTCTGTCCATTGGCTGGTGCCCCGCATGACAGCATTTCGCTCTGAGCACCCTGACATCTCTGTGTTGGTTGAGTCGAAAAATGAACTGGTAGATTTTGAGCAATCTTCGTTAGATCTCTGCATCCGTTACGGTGAAGGTCGCTATCCGAATTTGACCAGTCAGTGGCTAATGGATGACCTGCTCTACCCCGTCTGCCATCCGATTTATCAGAAAGAACATCAGATTTTTGCGGTTGAAGACTTACAAGGTGCTCATCTGATTGGTGATCTTTTACCGGATATGGACTGGGAGCGCTGGATGTCGATTGTCGGCGTTCAAGGCGGTTCCACCTCATTGGTGTACGATGGCGCCAGCTATGTGCTTGAAGGGGCCTTGTCTGTACAGGGTGTTGCGCTGGCTCGGCACAGCCTGGCTCACCGATTTGTCGAAGATGGCACCCTGGTGCGTATCGGTAACATTGCGGTCCGGCCCAATTACAGTTATTTCCTGTGTGCGCCGGAAGGTTATTTTAAACGTGAAAAGGTCAGGTTATTCAGTGACTGGATTCGCCGGCAGGCAGCAGCGTTTCAGCACACCCGGCCTGCCGATCTGGTTATCAAAGAAGCATGAAGGCAGCAAACAGGGGTACAACAAATACTGTTCGCTATCTCTGCCTCTGCCTCTGCCTGAACAGTTTACTACCTGCTATTTTTTCAGCGCCGCCTGTAACAGGCTGATCACAGCTTCTGCCGCAGGTAACGAGGGATGACCAACCATCCGATTGAGCGACGCATCAAAATTCTCGTGCCAAACCGGTTCAACCACGTCATAACCGTCTTCACGCAGCTGCTGGACATTGCGTTGCACCGCGGGCTTTTTCCACATCACGGCACCCATCACGGGCAAGAAGCACACAGGAAAATCCGCTGCCAGGATCACGGTCGTCAACCGGTTGGTCGCACCGCCTTGCGCTGCAGTAGCAAGTGTATTTGCCGTGGCTGGCATCACAAACAACACATCATGATCGGCGACGATCCGGGAAGGTTTATCTGTTGGCCAGTCCCGGGGCTGTTCACCCGCGATCACCCGGTCACAATACAGTGCCATGCTGGATGCCGGTATGAATGTTTCTGCCGTCGGTGTCATCAGAACGGTCAGTTCACAGTCAATGTCTCCTTTAATCGCCTGTAAGTATTTTGGCAGCAGCATAATATCCACAGAACCTGATGCACCGATCAGTATCCTGGGCTTTGCTGTGGGTTGGTTCTGAAGCTTATCCATATTTGATTTCCTTATTTATTACCGAATCTGTCCCTGACACAGATCAACATCTCTGCCGACGCTGTCCGAGCAAGTGCGTCACATCAAGAGCGTGTCGAGTACCGTTAACATGCCGGACGCATCGCGGCCTTGCCTGTCTTTCGGGTAACCCAAAGACACTTCAACATGCGGTATTCCTTCCAGTACCGTGGAACCATGCATGTGAAGATGCCCGTACACGACAAGGCAGACCGAAAAACGAGTTAGCCAGGACGCAACCTGTTGTGTGCCGCACCAGATTGAAAATTCCTGCGGTTGCACGGACTGAGTCAGGACCTGCAGCATTGGAAAATGATTGATAAATATCATGGGAAGCTGCTCTGATACGGCATTCAGTCGGGCTTCTGTGTACTGAACACGCTCATTACACCAGCTTCGGATATCCGGATAGGGATACGTTTTGAGAAAAAACTCGTCTGAGCAAACCGCACCTGCCCGTCTTGCCCTCTCTAACCCTTGCTGCGGCGTGAAATCAGAAGGGTGACGAAACGAGTAGTCATACAAGGTGAAAATAGGGGCAAGCAAAAATGATTGCCCGTTCTCAGCGGTATAAACCGGATAGTCATCTTCAGGAGTCAGAACACCATATTGGTGGCAGATCTCGATAAGCTGGCGATATCGCATTTCACCGGGCAACGCCATCGGCTCTTTGGGCGTACACCAAAGCTCATGATTACCGGGCACCCAGATGACCCGGTAAAACCGCGCGGCGACCAATCGGATAACCCACTCAAAATCGGTGAGATCGTCGGCCACATCACCGCCCAGAATCAGCCAATCGCCGCGATGTCCAGCGCACAGTGCTTCTACAACCCGTCTGTTTTCCGGGTGAGAGACATGCAAATCACTGACAGCCACCAACATAGCTTTGCTCCTAAAGTGTGCCCGGAGGCGCTTCTCCCCATCCCCATCTGGGCACGGTATCCCGCTTGGAAGGCTTAGCGCCCGGTTGTGAATTGGCCATTGCCCTGCGAGATCCCCACTCTATGTATGCCGTAAACGCTGAGCGGAACTCAGGGTCACTTGGCAGTTCAATTTCATCCGCACTTTGCATCATCAAAGACACCCAACGGTCACGCTGCTCGGCTTGAATCGAGCGCCCCCTGTGCTTGCGGATCATATTTTTGAACCCTCCTCTGTCATTGGTATACAGAGGCTCACCGCCAAAGACTTCTTCAAACCACATAGCCACATGAACATGGTGATCTGGCGGCATATGCTGAAAAAGGGGCTGAAGTAAGTCATCTTTTTCAACTTTGGCGTAAAACACTTGCAGCAAGTGACGGATCGCGTCGCGTCCCCCCATCCACTCCAGCAATGTGGGTGTTGATGGATTCATCGCTTGGCCTTTTTCAGCTGTCTCAACGTTTTCAGCCATGGTTTCTGTCATAGTTTCTGTCATAGTTTCTGAAATAGTGTTTTCACTCATGATTAACCAAGCTCCAATGACGCAATGCACCAAACCTTGTGCTCTTGCTCTTTCGGTGGTTCGCCGCGATACATGCGAAGTGTATGGAAGATGGATTCAAATCCATGGGTTTGTGCCAGATTGATCAAAGTTGGATCTGCCTTTTCAGGGACATCCAAGGTGACTTGTCTCCCCTGTGGTACAACAGATAATGCCGCGATGAACAGAGGTTCCACCAGGTCGGGGGTATTGGCGAACAAAGGACCAAGCCGGTAACCCTCTTGCGACTGACGAACTCCAACAATGCCAGTCACTTCCTGACCGGTTCGGCAAATGAAGCCGTAACGTGTTTCCCCGGTGAACCAGTGTTTCAGTAAGGCGCTGCGGTCAATACCAGTACAGCTTTTATCGTATGCGACGATATGGTCGATATCCGCAGCCTGTACCAACTCAAGATGATCAGGACAGTGGTAATCCTGCTGGACCTGACCCACCATGCGCAGGTTATTCCGGCCCCCTGCAAACCCCCATTTGGCATAGTTATCAACCTGGGCCGGCATGCCATCCAGTCCCATGCAACGATCCCCACCGTGGGTGAACGCACTTTGGCAAAGCTTAAGACCATAACCTTGCCCACGGTATGCCGGGGGAACCAAATAGTGTCCGAAGAAACTAAAGCTGGACGAATAATTAACGACTGACATCGCAGCGACAGGCTCTTTGCCCAAATAGCCGATGAAGAAACCCTGATCATCAACCTCAAAAAAGGCGTTGGCATCACCAATGCCCATGTCCCAGCCTTCATCTTTTGCCCAGGCCATCACCGCTTGCCATTCCGCCAGAGTAGCGTGTTCTACATGCCAGACGTTGTTGGATGTTTCCGTTTTGTTTTTGACGATATCCATCATTTCCTCTCTAAAGCCCCATGGATTTACTGACGACTTCCAGCATGATCTCGCTGGTGCCGCCATAAATTTTCTGAACCCGGCTGTTGACCCACAATTTGCCAATCGACGAATCGCTCATATAAGCACTACCGCCATGCAGTTGCAGACACTCATCCGCCACTTTGTTCTGCACTTCTGTTGCCCACCATTTCAGCCGGGCCGCATCTTCCAGACTTAGCGATCCCGCATTAAAACGATCAATGGCGTCATTGAGATAACTGCGGGTGACTTTGATTTGGGTATCCAGTTGCGCCAGTAGAAAGCGGTTGTACTGAAACGCTCCGATCGGCTGACCAAACGCCTTGCGCTGTTTCACGTAAGCCAGCGTCTCTGCCATCATGATTTCCGCGCTCGCCACCGCCACGGTACTGATACTTAAGCGTTCGCGTGTCATGCCTGTCATAAAGTAATAACTGCCAAGATTTTCCCGTCCAAGCAGGTTACTTTTGGGTACGACACAATGATCAAACGCTAAATTCGCCGTATCACTGGCATGCCATCCCAGCTTTTTCAGCGCTTCACCCTGAGTAAAACCAGCCATGCCTTGTTCCACCACTATCAGGCTGATTCCCTGTCCCCGCGGCCCGGCGTCAGTCTTCACCGCGACGATAAACAGATCCGCATTCACGCCATTGGTGATAAACGCTTTACGGCCATTGAGCACATAGTTATCACCGTCTGCTGTCGCTTCCGTGCTCATCCCGGCCGAATCTGAGCCTCCGCCTGGTTCGGTAATGGCAATAGCGGCTATCCGTCGGCCACTGCACAAATCCGGTAACCAGCGCTGTTTCTGCTCTTCGGAAGCAAACTGGTTGAGATAACTGGCAATCACATCGTTATGGGAAATCACAATCGGCGCTGTCATTCCCATTGCCAGCATTTCTTCCGTGAGCGCCAGCGCGTAGCGATAATCTGATTTATCTTGTCCGCCCAGATCCTGACTGACCCCCATACCCAGCAAGCCATGCGCTCCCATGGTTTGCCAGAAATCGCGGTCAACCAGGCCTTGTGTCTCCCATTTTTCAAGATGGGGTTTCGCGTAATGGTCAAAACACTCCCGGCAAGACAGCCGGAATTCCTTTAGCTCATCTGTGGTTGTACTCACTGAAACACACTCCAACTGTCCATTTTGTTTTCCGCCGCAAGCCTGAACGAGGCTTCGCTATCCATTGCCTGCTGAATCACAGGCCAGTGCCGGTAAACCGCAAAGTGATCGCCATTCACCCGGATCATGCTTGTCCGATCCGAAGTGTGCCGCCGCCACTTCTGAAGCTGCGCCTCTGTGACATGCGGGTCGTCCGATGCAGCCACCAGCAGCAGGGGCTGTGAAACACGCAGATCCTTGAGTGAAGGAAACTGACTGCGCACCAGAAAATCACTGCGCAACTGAGCCACATAGCGCCTGGCCAGCGCCGGTTCATTCAGCACAGTATTCGGTGTTCCCTGATCCGCTCGCATTTTTTGCAGCAGGGATTCATCCGACCATAAGTGCAAATCATCGATATCTTGCTCACTGGGCGGGACTGATCCCGACACCATGCTGTACGCAGGCTTGATCCCATACTTTTTATGCATAACGTCTGTGACTGCCACACTGAGCACACCGCCGAAGCTGTGACCAAATGTCGCCCAGCACTGAATCCCCTGCTGCTGCTTTTGCTGAAAATCACTAAACAGGGTATCTGCCAGTTTTTCAGCCAGCGTATGCAGGCAGGTCACTTCGGGTTCACGCCCCAGCACTCCCCGTCCGGGGATTTCAACCGGATGTAATAGTGCCGTGCCGCTGTTCTGATGAAGCTGGCAGAAGGGGCGATATATGCCGGCACTTGCACCTGCATGGGGGAAGGCATACACAACCAGGTTTTTATTCGCAGACATCCAGACCTCCTGTTCTCAATGCGTGCGAGATACGCTCTGCCAGCATGATGGTGGTTAAATTGGTCGGCATGGAGGGAATCACAGGAAACAGTGAAGCATCAGCAACGGTCAGGCCACTGACCCCGTACACCCTGCCATTCTGATCTGCCGCGCAATCCGGGTTATGTTCAGGCCCCATCCGAACCGTTCCAGATGCGTGCCAGCCCGGGTTGAGCATGTTTTTGACCGCGCTGTGCATCACCCGATCGCTGTTAATCATGGCGTCAGACCAGAACTGGATCCCATCCAGAAAACCGGCAACATCCGGGTCATGCAGTGCGCGCCACATTTGCCGTACAGCCCCGACCATGCGGTGAACATCCTCCTCGTTCTCACGTAGCGGGAGCTGGATAGATGGCAGCACTTCTGCCTCGCGGCTGGTGATAAAAACCTGTCCCCGCGCAGCAGGCTGCATCAGCATGGCAGAAGCGCCAACGATCATGGGATACTCAAGCCGGTGCCTGAATTTAGGTACGGTGTGACTTTCGACATTGTTGAGCAGACCAATCTGGACATCGGCTTCTTCACCCGTACTGCTACAGATGCGCGCGGCAATCTGGCGCCACGGCAAGCCACGACGACAGACACCGGCTTTGGGAAGCGCCCAAATCACCAGAGAGGCATGATCCTGCAGATTGCGGCCAACGGCTGGCCGGTCTACCCGCACTGGAATATTCAGGGCATGTAAATGTGCCGGATCGCCAATTCCGGAACGCTGTAACAAAGCAGGGGTGCCGATGGCGCCTGCCGCCAACACCACTTCACTGGCTTCAAAGCGATGGCTGCGGCCCTGATAAATCGCTTCAATGCCTGATACCACCGTCCCACTGAACCTGACGGCGGAGACAAGAACGTCTGTCAGTACCGTTAAGTTCGGCCTGTTCTGAACCGGCGCCAGATAAGCCTGGTAGGCATCCAAACGCTCGGCGTGTTGTTTAACATTGGAAGGTACAGGACCGACACCGGGTGCTTCGCCGGCATTCAGATCTTCAATATAAGGAATGCCTTGCTTCTGGCAGGCAGCAGAGAAAGCCATATCTAACGGATGCAGGCTGTCAGAGTCAGGACGACGCAGTACCATAGGTCCCTGATCGCCGTGCAAATCATCGTCAGGAAAATCCGTATCGGTTTCCAGACGGCGATACCAGGGCAGTACGTGTTGCCACGACCACTGCGGACACCCCATCTCGGCCCAACGCGCAAAGTCACGGGGAAAAGTCCGCAGTGCAACAGCGCCATTCACGGCTGATGATCCGCCCAGCACTTTCCCCACTCGGTAGTCGAAAGGAGGTGGAAATGTCTCCTTCTGTTGATCAGCAGGCAGATGGCGAACCAGATCACTGGCCGGGCTAAGGCTGCCTTTTAATTGCGCTTGATACGACCAGTTGTAACCTTCCAGCACCAAACGCGATGCATCAGCAAGCGGACTGTCGGCAAGGTGGGCATCTGACTCGGGTCCGGCTTCGAGCAACAACACCCGTTTGTGACTGTCTTCCGACAGGCGGGCTGCGAGCACGCAGCCCGCAGACCCTCCACCAACAATGATGAAATCAAACTGGCTCTGAGCCAGTGGTTCTTCGGCTAGCGCACTCATCCCAGGCTGACTCCATCGAGTTGTTTCATCGATTCAATGATCTGAGCAAACTGACGGATGCTGGTGTTCATGAAGAGACCTTCGATCAGATCCTGTTCCTGAACAGCCGTGACCTTGAATTCTTCACGCAGTGTGCTTAACAGCGCGACAGCAATCAGCGAATCGCCGCCAACATCAAAGAACCCGGCATTCACATCCAGATCATCATGTTGTAACAGCTCGCGCCAGAGATTGAGTAACCGGCTTTCCGTCGCAGAAACGGGGGGGGTCTCTGCTGTCTGTGCATGCTCTTGCGGCCAGGGTGCCGGCAATGCTTTTCGATCTATCTTGCCGTTTGCGGTGAGTGGCATGTAAGGCAAAATGACGAAGTAAGTGGGCACCATATAGGGCGGCAAGGTGCTTTGTACCTGCTCCCGGCAGCGTTGTTTTATGGTTTCATGGTCACAATCAACGTTATCATGCAGTACCAGATAAGCCACCAGCTGTCGCTGTCCCGATTTAGGGTGAACCGGCGCATCAATCACAACATGGTTGATGGCTTGCAGACTCAGCAAAGCAAATTCCACTTCCCCCAGTTCAACCCGGTAGCCATTGATTTTGACCTGGTTATCTTCCCGGCCCAGAATCTCTATCAAGCCATCCTGGATATAGCGCCCCAAATCCCCGGTTTTATACAAACGTTCACCGGTTTTCGGATGGGTAAAGAACCGCTGCGCCGTTTTCTCCGGATCTGCCCAGTAGCCTTGAGCAACCCCTTCACCCGCGATATACAACTCACCGATCCCCCATTTGGGACAATCTTCCAGCCACTCGTTGAGCACATGAAAGCGCTGGTTGGCCAGGGGTTTGCCATAGGGAATGCTGACCCAGTCTTTCTCCACATGCTCAATGGGATAGCAGATCGACCAGATGGAACCTTCCGTTGCACCGCCCAGACTGATGACCTGCGCATCCGGCAGTGCGTTGCGGATCGCATCCGGTAAATCCACCGGAATCCAGTCGCCGCTCATTAAAATCAGTCGCAATTTGCTGCTGGCCAGCTGATCACTGGCCCGATCCACCATGACTTTGACCGGGGCAGGAACGCTGTTCCAGATTGTGATGCCGTGATGAATCAGAGTCTCGCACCAGATTTTGGGATCGTTTTGTGCGTCTGTGGCCTGAAACACCAAACGGCCGCCGGCACCCAACACCCCGAAATAGTCATACACAGATAAATCAAACCCTGCCGGTGCAATAGAAAGGACGGCGTCATCAGCGGTAACCTGGAAGCGGCGATTAATATCCTCAAGGGTATTGACGGCATTGCTGTGACTGATCATGACGCCTTTCGGTTCGCCGGTTGAGCCGGAAGTGAAAATCACATAGGCCAGATCATCAGCGCTCTGAATAGGTGACACAGTCTCTAAAGGCACTTCATCCGGCAAAGTATCCAGATCCACCCTTAAAAAAGGCTGATATTCTTCAGGGCTGATGAAAATCTCTGTGCTGGTCACAACCGCTTTGGCCTGACAGCGGTGCAGCAATTGCAGTCGTCTTTGCTGCGGTAAAGCAGGATCTATCGAGACATAGGCGCCGCCTGACTGCAAGATCCCCAAAATACCGACGATCAGTTCAGGTCCTTGTGGCAAAGACACCGCTATAATATCTCCGGCCTCAATAAGCGCAGATTCTCGTAATTTCGCCGCCAGTTGCGTTGATTTCGCGGCCAGTTCGCCATAAGTGAGGCGTTTTTCCCCCTGCTCTATGGCAACCGCATCCGGACGATTTTTCGCCGCATCCAGCAAGCTGTCATGCAGCAATCTGGGGCGGATATCGACAAATGTATCATTCGCCGCACGCCGCTCTGCCTTATCTGACTCAGGTATGCTCACCACAGCACCGGTTTTCTGCCAGATGGTTTGCTCTGAGAGCGCTTCATCTGAAATCACCTGATTCAGCAAATCCAGATAAGCGTCCATCATGTCTTCGGCCAGGTTTGGCGGGAACAAGCCATCCACATAATTAAAATGGATTCCCAGGCCTTGCTGTTCGAGGGTGATCTGGTTTTCCAGCCAGATCTGCGGTGTTTGATTACTGGCATACACCTGCTTGCTGTCTGATCCCCGCCAGTCGGGCACCCACTCCGCTAACTCAGGGGTCAATGTATTACTGAACACCACTGGCATTGAGATCGCGCGATTTTCCTGTTTACGGCTGGTCAGCTCGCGCAACACTTGAATGCCATTAAATGAGGCATGCAACTTTCCCTGATAAAGCAAGGTTTGCACTTCTAGCATCCGCTCTGAAAAAGTACTTTCCGCGACACAAGAGACGGGCAACAGCTGAGGCTGGAGAAAATTTCCTACCGTTTGGTCAATCGCATCTTCGTAAGGCCTGCGTCCCATCTGGGTCAGTGTCAGGGTGAAATCCTGCCGTTTTGACCACTGACGAATGACCTCTGTGTAGCACCCCAGTAACACGGCTTCCGCTGTCAGGCCATGCTTATCAGCAGCTTGTTTTAATGACGCTAAGGTCTGCATAGGTAACAATCTGGAAAGGCGTTGAATATTGGGGTGTTCAATTTGTTGCGGGGAAGTATTGAGTGGCAGTTCAGGAGCAGGGGGAAGATGATTAATGCGTTCAAGCCAGTATTGCTGGTCGTTCTGGCCCTGCGCCTCCCCCTGAAGTATGCGCTCTGCGGCGACATAATTCAGGAAATCCGGTAACTTTACCGGTGTGGCATCTCCCTTCTGCTGATATTCACTCCAGATATCTTTCAGCACTAGCCTTACACTGATCACATCAAGAAACATGAGATCAAAATGGCAATGCAAACGCCATGTCTTTTCCGTTAACCGGGTGATTCGCATTTCAAATGATGGCGCCTCGTCTAGCGTAAGCCGTTGCTTTTCCAAGCTTTGGCGCAGTGTGGTGAGATACTTATCCTGCTCTGAAGCTTCCCAGGCACTAATATCTTTTGATTTAATGCAATACAGGCTGCAAGCCGGCACAATTTTTTGTTTGCCGCCAGAAACAGCAACAGCCCTCAGCATGGCATGCCTGCCGATGATCTGATTCACGGCATACTTGAAACGATCCTCATCCAGAGCGTCGACATCCAGCTCCAGATAGTAACTGCTGGATAATCCTCCGAGCTCCAGACCTGTGTTCCGTCCAATCAGATACGCATACTGGATGTCCGTTAATGGCTGTTCCTGTGGTTCAGAAACCGCGGTCATTTGCTCGGCCAGTGGCTGATGCAAGGGCAGTTGCCCGTGGTACAGGGCATCAAGATATTCATCTTCCCGGCCTGCTTCGTGCGACGCTTGCCCGTCGTGCCTGAATGACAGACGGCCATGTTTTTTAACTATCTGTTTATTAACGCCATGTTTATTAACTACCTGTTTTTTAAGGGTTAGTTTGCCAACTTGATCAACGTTCATAATGGGTCATGTGTCCTTAGTTTGTCTTTCAATCATTTGCATTTAATAAAATTGTTATTATCTAAAACGCAAAAACCTATCTACTCGTTACTATGCAACAAGTAGATAGGTTACAAACTAGAAGGCGATATATTATTCGGTCAAGCGATCAATTGATTGTTTTGTATATGCCTGTGACATATATGATCAAAGGCGATATTTACAGCAACTAAAGATGTCGCTCTATAAGCACTTTATGGCTCATTGTCACAGTTAGCCTGATTGCTCACTCGCTGTTTGCACTGTCGATTGATATCGACGCCTGGTGATCAACCATGCCAGTAAGGCTGCCGCCACATAAATGCCCGCAGCTGCCGCAAACGCCAGACTATATCCCCCGACCACATCAGAGGCTATGCCCGTAATTGCCATCAAAGAAGCCAGTCCGAATGTGGGGCCTAATTCCATCGAAGTATTCATTACTCCTCCCGCCAAACCGGCCTGATGCTGAGGTACATTCATAGTGGACAGCACAGCTGATCCCGAAAACATCAGTGATGTCCCCAAAGTCAGAATAACGATGCCCGGCAGTAATCCTGACACATAGGTGACTTCCTGATGAATGCCCGCCAGCATGCTCAGCCCGACAGCGCCAATCACTAAACCGCTGATTGTTACTTTCAGTGCCCCCAGTCGCCCGACAATGCGGCTTGCTGCTTGGTTCATGATCAGTAGGGTTAAGGTGTAAGGCACAAAGGCACCTGCTGTTTCAAGCGGGGTCCAGCCTTGTTGAATCTGAAGGAACAGCGACAACAGGAAAGTGACCAGGCCCATACTGGCGGCAGCCAGAAGAATACCCACCAACCCCACGATACGGCTCGGCTCACCGATAAAACCTTTTGGCAGCAACGGATCACTGACACGCCGTTCAACGGCCAGAAACAAGGCGATAAGACAGAGGCCCACCAGTACGGGGACCAAAACCGCAGGAGTTGACCAGCCCAGTTCGCCGCTGGCTATCAGACCATAGCTACCAATGGAAATACCCAGTGTGGCCAGCAAGGCGCCGAGAGGATCAAGCCCGATCTTATGTTTAGCTGTCTGGCTGTGCGCGTCTTTAGGCAATACCCATTTCACAGCCATTAATCCGATGATGGCGATAATCACAGGAACAACAAACATCCAACGCCAGGAAACCCAAGTCGTTACCACGCCTGAGGCGAGAAAACCCACACCACCACCCAGCACTGATACACCTCCCCAGGTTGCCATTGCTCTCATAAAAGCGCCCGGGTCCGGAAACAGGGTGCGCAGAACAGCAACCGCGGCAGGTGCCGTCAAAGCGGCGCCCACTCCTTGCAAAAAGCGCATAGCAACCATCATGTTGAAGTGGGTTGAAAAAGCCGCAATCGCCGAAGCCAGACCAAAAACACACAGCCCCAGTGTGAATAATTTCAATCCGCCAAATCTGTCGGTCAGCCGGCCTCCGAACAACAACAACCCGCTGAAAGGCAGCCCATATGCCGTGCTGACCAGAAGCAAATCTGAAGCCTGCAGCCCAAATTCACGCCCGATATCCGGCAGAGGGATACCAATCATAACAATGGTGAAAATCAGTGTCGCCTGCACCACAGCCAGCAGGGGGAAAGCAAGTTTAGATGCAGACGACACGTCTGTACCCATTGTCACCTGTGCATCCTGTTGTTCCTTGAGAGTCATCCCGGAATCCTTATGTAAATAGCCAACTAACGTCTGTTGAATTTATTAATATCATTCAATTGAATTATTGATTGATATTCAGCATAGGATACGGGTCACTTATGTGTCAACGTTCAATTGATATTCTGGATGTTTATCCGGGATGCTTGCTCTGGATACTTAGAATACAGGTTTCTCACCGAACCCACTCAGTGCGAAACCCATGTCACTATGAAACCCATATCACTTTGAAAACCACGCAATTATGAAGCCATGGAAACACTCAGATTGGATCAGAGAGCATCGACTTTAAAGCCGGCCGCTTTCCATTCGGGCACACCATCGTTTAAACGGCGGGCAGATAAGCCTTTTTCTTTCAGCGCATTAACCGCTGTTATAGATAACGAACAATAAGGACCACGGCAATAGGCGACTATCTCCTGCTCTTTCGGCAGCTCTGACAGCCGTACTTCGAGCTCGCCAAGAGGAATATTGATCGCGCCGGGCAAGTGCCCCTGTTCAAATTCTTCTTCAGGGCGCACATCCAGTAAAGTCACACTGTTTTCCTGCATCCGGACCAGTAGTTCTTCCCGCGAAATGGCTTCCACATCCTGCTGATGATGCAAAGTGCCTTTCACCAGCTTTCTGATCTCTGAGTGATTAAACTCGGCAAACTGACGCAATGCCATCAAGAGTTCAACAACGGGCGCATCAGCGAGACGATAAAACACATGCTTGCCTTCACGGCGGGTCTGGACATAGCCATTTCGCTTGAGCTGCTGCAAGTGCTGGGACGTGTTTGCCACTGTCAGATCCGCCAGTTCTGCCAACTTTTCAACGGACTTTTCCCCCTGGGCGATATGCTCCAGCAGTATCAACCGGTGGGCGTTTCCTAAAGGTCGGGCGAGGTCAGCCAACTCCGAATAAATATGATACTGATTGTTTATTGTTGACATAGAAGATTAACTGCCCCATCATTCAATCGATTTATTGAATTATATAGCATTATCAGTGGATTGATACCGCAGCCGTCTCATTTGCTGACATTGTTATAGTTAACCGCATGATTGTCCGCGCAAAAAAAGGAGAGAACCAAGATGGAACCTGATTTCATACTAAGCGCCATCGCTCTGGGTATAGGCGCCACCCTGGTCATGGACCTGTGGGCACTTTTCCTGAAAGTCTGTTTTAAGATCCCTTCTCTAAACTATTCCATGGTTGGCCGTTGGATCGGGCACTTCCCTAAAGGGCAATTCACCCACGCCAATATCGGTAAGGCAGAACCCGTCGCAGGTGAAACACTGCTTGGCTGGACGGCACATTATGCGATAGGCATTTGCTTCGCCGCCGTGCTGCTGTGGGGCTGGGGACTGGAATGGGCGGCCTCTCCGACCTTACTGCCCGCTTTAATTGTGGGTGTGCTGACTGTAGTTGCGCCTTTTTTCCTGATGCAACCGGGTATGGGGGCTGGCGTCGCTGCATCAAAAACCCCTCAGCCCAATACCGCACGATTACGCAGCCTGCTGGCACATACCTCATACGGTGTGGGGTTATATCTGACGGGAATCATATTGTCAGTTTATTGAATGCCATTTCAGAACGGGACAGACAGAGTCAGCAAAAAAGCCCCCGAACCATTCAGGGGCTTCATCAATTTGAATCAAACTGTTTCTGCATCAGAACTGGTTGAGATTTTTACGTCAGCCGAGTGATCCAGCTTGGCGCGGGGGCAATGTCACTCACAGCGAAAACATCGGAGAAATACCGGTATCCTGCCCGTTCATGAGCAATGCGCCGATCACCATCAGCAACACGCCGCAAAGTAGCTGAAGAGAATAACCGGCCAGTTGCCAGCCTGCCTTGCTGTGACTGTTATCAGTCATCAGATACCGCTGAACCAATTGTTTCCCTGTGAGTGTCATGATTGCAATCATATTGATTTGGGACTCGACTGCCCGGATCACCACGACGCCAGGCGAAATCCTTGCACGGAAAGAAACGTCATCACAATCTTTCAGCCAACTTTTGAAGAAAGGTAACAGATCGGGGGGGATGTCGTACCAAGAATCTGAGCCAGCTTGACCTGTGTGAATACGCGCCGACTGTGAGCAGAAAAATGCTCAGAGATGGTTATGGATACTTTGGTTTGGCTGGGGCACGAGGGTGTTCATAGTTCTGTGTCAGCATAAGTCACAGATCCACATATTGATCGACCCTGTTCGGGAAGTGGAGGC
>NZ_JASJOJ010000075.1:0-16313 GCF_038519165.1 Photobacterium sp. SP02 | reverse complement strand
AACCTGGGGCTGGATCACCTCCTTACCTAAAGACTGTGTCTTTGATGCAGTGTCCACACAGATTGCTTGGTCGAAATAGTTGAAAGAAAGCAGAAAGTCTTAATGAATGGCTTTGGCTATTGATTAAAGCTGTTTGCTTTAATGCTCTTTAACAATCTGGAAAGCTGACTAGTAAATTCAATCTTAGAGATTGAATTAAAACTGTTTCGAAAGAAACAGAGTTCTCAAGCAATACACATTCAAGTGTCTTGTGTTCGTTGTGTTCACTGCGGTGAAGACAACATGAGTCCGGCGAATAAACCAATTGTCTCTTTGTCAGAGACACAACCTTGGTTGTTTGAACATACGAAACCTCTTGGGGTTGTATGGTTAAGTGACTAAGCGTACACGGTGGATGCCTGGGCAGTCAGAGGCGATGAAGGACGTACTAACTTGCGATAAGCGGTGATGAGGCAGTAAGAGCCACTTGAGTCACCGATTTCCGAATGGGGAAACCCAGCTGCATAAGCAGTTATCATCAGGTGAATACATAGCCTGATGAGGCGAACCGGGGGAACTGAAACATCTAAGTACCCCGAGGAAGAGAAATCAACCGAGATTCCGGCAGTAGCGGCGAGCGAAACCGGATTAGCCCTTAAGCGTGTTTAGTGTCAGGTGAAGGTCCCTGGAAAGGGCCGCGATACAGGGTGACAGCCCCGTAACCGACGATGCTTTAGACGTGAAAACGAGTAGGACGGGACACGTGTTATCCTGTCTGAACATGGGGGGACCATCCTCCAAGGCTAAATACTCCTGACTGACCGATAGTGAACCAGTACCGTGAGGGAAAGGCGAAAAGAACCCCTGTGAGGGGAGTGAAAAAGAACCTGAAACCGTGTACGTACAAGCAGTAGGAGCACCTTCGTGGTGTGACTGCGTACCTTTTGTATAATGGGTCAGCGACTTAATTTCAGTAGCAAGGTTAACCGTATAGGGGAGCCGTAGGGAAACCGAGTCTTAACTGGGCGTACAGTTGCTGGGATTAGACCCGAAACCAGGTGATCTAGCCATGGGCAGGTTGAAGGTGAGGTAACACTTACTGGAGGACCGAACCGACTAATGTTGAAAAATTAGCGGATGACTTGTGGCTAGGGGTGAAAGGCCAATCAAACCTGGAGATAGCTGGTTCTCCCCGAAAGCTATTTAGGTAGCGCCTCGGACGAATACTACTGGGGGTAGAGCACTGTTAAGGCTAGGGGGTCATCCCGACTTACCAACCCTTTGCAAACTCCGAATACCAGTAAGTACTATCCGGGAGACACACGGCGGGTGCTAACGTCCGTCGTGGAGAGGGAAACAACCCAGACCGCCAGC
Source organism: Photobacterium sp. SP02 (assembly GCF_038519165.1). Taxonomy (NCBI): domain Bacteria; kingdom Pseudomonadati; phylum Pseudomonadota; class Gammaproteobacteria; order Vibrionales; family Vibrionaceae; genus Photobacterium; species Photobacterium sp. SP02. The sequence continues at coordinate 14,960 of NZ_JASJOJ010000075.1, read as the reverse complement.
TAAGGTCCCAAAGTATCACTAAGTGGGAAACGATGTGGGAAGGCTCAGACAGCCAGGATGTTGGCTTAGAAGCAGCCATCATTTAAAGAAAGCGTAATAGCTCACTGGTCGAGTCGGCCTGCGCGGAAGATTTAACGGGGCTAAGTGATACACCGAAGCTGCGGCAATGCGATTTATCGTATTGGGTAGGGGAGCGTTCTGTAAGCGGTTGAAGGTGTGCTGTAAGGCATGCTGGACGTATCAGAAGTGCGAATGCTGACATGAGTAACGACAAAGGGGGTGAAAAACCCCCTCGCCGGAAGACCAAGGGTTCCTGTCCAACGTTAATCGGGGCAGGGTAAGTCGACCCCTAAGGCGAGGCCGAAAGGCGTAGTCGATGGGAAACGGGTTAATATTCCCGTACTGCTTATTATTGCGATGGGGGGACGGAGAAGGCTAGGTGGGCCAGGCGACGGTTGTCCTGGTTCAAGGGTGTAGGCTGCAGAATTAGGCAAATCCGGTTCTGCACTAAGGCTGAGACCCGATGTCGAGTCACTACGGTGATGAAGTCATTGATGCCATGCTTCCGGGAAAAGCCTCTAAGCTTCAGATAATAAGCAATCGTACCCCAAACCGACACAGGTGGTCGGGTAGAGAATACCAAGGCGCTTGAGAGAACTCGGGTGAAGGAACTAGGCAAAATGGTACCGTAACTTCGGGAGAAGGTACGCTCTTGGCGGTGAAGTCCCTCGCGGATGGAGCTGCTGAGAGTCGCAGATACCAGGTGGCTGCAACTGTTTATTAAAAACACAGCACTGTGCAAAATCGAAAGATGACGTATACGGTGTGACGCCTGCCCGGTGCCGGAAGGTTAATTGATGGGGTTATCTTCGGAGAAGCTCTTGATCGAAGCCCCGGTAAACGGCGGCCGTAACTATAACGGTCCTAAGGTAGCGAAATTCCTTGTCGGGTAAGTTCCGACCTGCACGAATGGCGTAATGATGGCCACGCTGTCTCCACCCGAGACTCAGTGAAATTGAAATCGCAGTGAAGATGCTGCGTACCCGCGGCTAGACGGAAAGACCCCGTGAACCTTTACTACAGCTTGGCACTGAACATTGACCCTACATGTGTAGGATAGGTGGGAGGCTTCGAAGCAGGTACGCCAGTATCTGTGGAGCCGTCCTTGAAATACCACCCTTGTCGTGTTGATGTTCTAACGTCGCCCCGTTATCCGGGGTGCGGACAGTGCCTGGTGGGTAGTTTGACTGGGGCGGTCTCCTCCCAAAGCGTAACGGAGGAGCACGAAGGTGGGCTAATCACGGTCGGACATCGTGAGGTTAGTGCAATGGCATAAGCCCGCTTAACTGCGAGAATGACGGTTCGAGCAGGTGCGAAAGCAGGTCATAGTGATCCGGTGGTTCTGAATGGAAGGGCCATCGCTCAACGGATAAAAGGTACTCCGGGGATAACAGGCTGATACCGCCCAAGAGTTCATATCGACGGCGGTGTTTGGCACCTCGATGTCGGCTCATCACATCCTGGGGCTGAAGTCGGTCCCAAGGGTATGGCTGTTCGCCATTTAAAGTGGTACGCGAGCTGGGTTTAGAACGTCGTGAGACAGTTCGGTCCCTATCTGCCGTGGGCGCTGGATGATTGAAGGGAGTTGCTCCTAGTACGAGAGGACCGGAGTGAACGAACCGCTGGTGTTCGGGTTGTGTCGCCAGACGCATTGCCCGGTAGCTAAGTTCGGCATCGATAACCGCTGAAAGCATCTAAGCGGGAAGCGAGCCCTGAGATGAGTCATCCCTGAGGCTTTAAGCCTCCTGAAGGGCTGTTCGAGACTAGAACGTTGATAGGCAGGGTGTGTAAGCGTTGTGAGGCGCTCAGCTAACCTGTACTAATTGCCCGTGAGGCTTAACCATACAACACCCAAGGGGTTTTACGGACTCCATGAGCACTTGAATGTTGTGCTGAGAACACTAGTTAACTTTCCCAGATTGTGATTTATCGCCTGCGGGCGGTAGATGAAAGAATTTGCTTGGCGACCATAGCGTTGCGGACCCACCTGATCCCATGCCGAACTCAGACGTGAAACGCAGCAGCGCCGATGGTAGTGTGGGGTCTCCCCATGTGAGAGTAGGACATCGCCAGGCTTTAATTGCCCATCTTGGGTGATAGCTCGCATCTTTTGATACTTGCGATGCTCATGTGCTAATGCACACTGCGCTTCTCAGTTCAAAATCTGCATCGCATCACGCAAGATGACCGAAACAAAGCAGTAAGCGTAAGACTTTGTTGGGCAGAAAAATTGAGTGGAGCGGTAGTTCAGTTGGTTAGAATACCGGCCTGTCACGCCGGGGGTCGCGGGTTCGAGTCCCGTCCGCTCCGCCACTTATTAGAGAAACCCAGTCAGCAATGACTGGGTTTTTTGCTATCTGGTGTTTGCTATGCCTCCGATCACACGTCACTGATAAAGAGCCTCAGACTCGGTGCCTCCGACGACAGACAGGTTTTTTTCCATCACTGCGGCCAACACAGTGCTGTGGAGTAAGCTGCGGTTCGTTAAGTGTAACTATAGAAAAAACGCAGCCATTGCTCGGCAATAAAAATTTCATCTTGTGCAGATAAAGCCTGAATACCTGCCGCATAGCTATGTGACTGACTGCCCAGATGCAGACCTGCCAGTAAATGTGCGGCTTCAAACAGGTACAAAGTGGGATCGCCCATACCTGTTTTGAAGGGAGTGTTCGCAGACTCCCCACCGGCAATGAGGTAAATACTGGCGCCATGCCGATTTTGATATTCTGTGACCAGCTGATTCCCCCCAACATACCGCAACGTCCCTTGTTGCACTAACTCGGGCAAATTGAGCTCGTCGTCGGCAGAGGTGACAGTGGCTATGAATAAGTTCTCGCGCCTGGACTGGATGTGCGCTGAGTGAAGCGCGCCATTGCCGGTACAGCAGAAAATGAGATTGCAGTGTTTGAGCATGGTTTCGGTTGAGCAGACCTGAATCCCATTTCTGGGTAAGGCGGTGAGTTGCCTGGCATCCTGGTCACTGACATAGATATCATTGATACCTTTACCTTGTAGCGTTTTACAGATACCCCGGCCCAGATTACCGCTACCTATCACCCCGATAGTGAGAAAACCGAGGTTGTTCAGTTTCAGGCCAAATGCCTCGCGCAGGATTTGATCTGTGTAATGCACGATACATTCGGAAGCCTCGTAGTCGGCTGGGGTCTTGATGCTCAGATGAGCAACCGATACTAAGGGTTTGATAAGATGCCGGTTGCGGTATTTGGCGATGCCATTTGCGGTTAACTCAGCAATCCCCACGCATTGCTCATCATATGCCTCAAAGATGGCTTCAACGCCCTGAGCAAAATAGCCGCCGTGATCCAGGATCAGAAAAGCCTGTCCCTCTTGAGTGTATTGTTGAATGAGATCCAGGCAACGCACAGGATCTCTTAAGGCTATTTTGTCAAAGCCGGGTGCGACGACATCACAGTTTGGGATAGATCGGATGGTATTGAGCAGTGTGCCGTTGTTGCAAAAAGTCGCTTGTTTGGGGATGAAAATGACGTGGTCAGCAAGTTTACACAGTACGTTGAGATACGGCAGAGAGCCTTCATAGCAATGCATGACGGAGAAAACAACAAGATTTCTCGGCATCGAATGAGTTTGCGCAATCTGTTCTAAAAATCGATAACCTTTTTCTGCATAGAAAGCGGAGTAGTAGCTGTGCGTTAAAGTATGCGTTGACGTCATAACCGGCCTGCTATTTGAATAACGTCAGCAACGCCTGGAAAAGAGGCTCTTGCTGTCGACTTTGTTTGCAACACAATCCCAATGTTAATGGTTCGACGGCTGCTGCTGGCAGCTTTTGAATCTGATCGCGAATCGGACTGTTCTCTATAACAATATCTGGCGCAATTCCGATGCCACATCCCAATGCTACCATACTAACAATAGCTTCATGCCCAGCAACTTGAGCATAAATGTTGGGTTTTATTTTTTGTGATTTCATCCACTTGTCAGCATTTTCTCTTGCAGTTCCGTACTCAGGCAGAATGAAGGGAAGTTTGTCCCACTGAATGTCCGGTGAAAGCAGCGCCTGAAGGCCGGGGGAAGTGACTAATGGGCTGATTAACGACATTGAGACATTGCCCAAATAAATGAAAGTGAGTTTATTGGGTAAATTGGCTGGCAGAGCCGTAATCGCAAAGTCAGCTTCATCGTGCAGGACTTTATTCACAGCTTGAGCCGGATCGCCGGTAACCAGCTGAATTTCCACTTGGGGGTAATGTTGCCTGAACTGATTCAGCACATTGGGTAGGTGGCTGTAGCTGGCTGTGACCGAGCAGAACAGGGTGAGTTTACCTTTGAGCATCTGATCCTGTTCAGTCAGCTCTTGCTGCAGTTGTTGCCATTCGGCCACAATGCGGCTGGCGACCGGCAGCAGTTTACGGCCCGACGTGGTCAGTTCCACGCTGCGGTTGTCGCGAATGAAGAGGGGTTGAGACAGCTCCTGCTCCAGGCGCTGAATAAGCCGGCTGAGCGCGGACGGACTGATGTGCATCTTCTGCGCGGTCTGACTGAAATTTTTGCTGTTGCACAGATGAAGAAAGAGTTGGAGTGATTTTATGTTCATGGTTTATGTTGCACCATTTGCAATATGATGTTGTGAATATATCACTTTAGACAACATCAAGCCTGATCTACTATCAGGTTATTCGGCAGTGAAGTGCCGACCAAGGATTAGAATTCACGGAGTAACTTGTTATGGCTAACTATTTCAATACCTTAAATTTACGTCAGCAATTAGATCAGCTGGGCCGTTGCCGTTTTATGGATCGCAGCGAGTTTGCTCAGGAAGCGGATTACCTGAAAGGTAAGAAGGTGGTGATTGTAGGTTGTGGTGCACAGGGCCTGAACCAGGGTCTGAACATGCGTGACTCAGGTCTGAATGTTGCTTATGCACTGCGCCAGGCTGCAATTGACGAGCAGCGTGCCTCTTTCCGTAATGCCAAAGACAATGGTTTTGAAGTAGGTAGCTATGAACAATTGATCCCTCAGGCTGATCTGGTTGTCAACCTGACGCCGGACAAGCAGCACACGGATGTGGTCACCACTGTGATGCCTCTGATGAAGCAAGGTGCTGCGCTGGGTTACTCGCACGGCTTTAACATTGTTGAAGAAGGGATGCAGATCCGTCCGGATATCACGGTTGTGATGGTAGCGCCTAAATGTCCGGGGACTGAAGTGCGTGAAGAGTACAAGCGTGGCTTTGGTGTACCAACGCTGATCGCGGTCCACCCGGAAAATGACCCGCAAGGTGAAGGCCTGGAAATTGCGAAAGCCTGGGCGGCAGCAACAGGTGGCCACCGTGCCGGTGTACTGGAATCCTCTTTCGTTGCTGAAGTGAAATCTGACCTGATGGGTGAGCAGACGATTCTGTGCGGCATGCTGCAGGCGGGCTCTATCGTGTGTTACGAGAAGATGGTTGCTGAAGGCGTCGAGCCGGGCTATGCCGGTAAGCTGCTGCAGTTCGGTTGGGAAACCATTACCGAAGCCCTGAAGTTTGGCGGCATCACTCATATGATGGATCGTCTGACCAACCCGGCCAAGATCAAAGCATTTGAGTTGTCTGAAGAGCTGAAAGAGCTGATGCGTCCGCTGTATAACAAGCACATGGATGACATCATCACAGGTGAGTTCTCGCGGACCATGATGGCCGACTGGGCGAACGATGATGAGGAACTGCTGGGCTGGCGTGCTGAAACGGCGGAAACGGCGTTTGAAAACTACCCGCAAACTGATGTCAAAATCGCTGAGCAAGAATACTTTGATAACGGCATTCTGATGGTGGCCATGGTGCGTGCCGGTGTTGAGCTGGCGTTTGAAGCCATGACAGCCTCAGGCATTATTGAAGAGTCGGCTTACTATGAGTCTTTGCATGAGCTGCCGCTGATTGCCAACACTGTTGCCCGTAAGCGTCTGTACGAGATGAACGTGGTGATCTCTGATACGGCAGAATATGGTAACTACCTGTTCGCTAACGTGGCTACGCCATTGCTGCGTGAAAAGTTCATGCCAAAAGTCAGCACAGATGTGATAGGTAAAGGTCTGGCTGCTACAGGTAACCATGTTGATAACCAGCAGCTGATTGATGTGAACGAAGCGCTGCGTAATCACCCTGTAGAGCAGATTGGTCACGAACTGCGTGGTTATATGACAGATATGAAGCGTATCGCAGTAGGCGACTAAGTAAACCTCCTTCCTGGTTCGTAAAAAGCCCGGCAATTTGCCGGGCTTTTCATGTCTGACAAGACATATATTATTCGGACTTATCTGCCAGCATAGCTTCCAGCTGGGCAACCTTCTGTTCCAGCTCGTTCAGCTTTTGCCGTGTGCGCAGCAGAACCTGGGTCTGCACATCGAACTCTTCGCGATTCACCACATCCAGCTTGCTCAGTTGTGCCTGGATGGTTTGACGCACTTTTTGTTCCACATCCTGACCAAGCGCTTTGACTGGTTGAGGCATGGCTTCCTGAATCTGCCTGGCAACCTGCTCAAGTTTCTTTGGATCAAACATACGCGGGTTTAACTCCATGAGGTTAATGGGATACTTTTAGCCGTTAGTGTACACCAAATTTTTCTGCCACAGGCAGGAATCCTTGATCTGTCCCGGCAGGGCATGCTGAAAAAAAAGGCCGCTTGCGCGGCCTTAGTCTGATAGAAAGTTGCTGATTAACTTTCCCGGGCTTTCAGCGCTTGTCTCGCTTCATCAGCCCGTTTTAACTTTTCCAGCTCTTTGTCCTCCACAAAAACCGGCAGCGGTTTGTGGGTGCTGGCCAGGTAGGTGTAGATCACCGGCAGCACGAACAGGGTAAAGAGGGTGCCTATCGCCAGGCCGGATACGATAACGATACCGATACTGAAGCGCTGGGCAGCACCGGCCCCGGTGGCGTACAGCAGAGGAACCAGACCGGCAATCATCGCCGCCGTGGTCATCAGAATCGGTCGCAGACGCACCTTAGCCGCTTCCATCACTGCAGACATTTTGTCTTTCTGGTGATTGAGCTGCTCTTCTTTTGCCACTTCACAGATCAGAATCCCGTGCTTGGTGATCAGACCAATCAGGGTGATCAAGCCGACTTGCGAGTAGATGTTCATCGAAGCCGCTCCCCAGGCCAGCGAGACCAGGGCGCCACAAATAGCCAGCGGTACCGACACCATGATCACCATAGGGTCGCGCAGCGATTCGAACTGGATAGCCAGTACCAGGAAAATCACCGCCAGTGCCAGAACGAAAGTCGCAAACAGTGCATTACCTTCGGTGACGTACTGGCGAGCCTCACCCATAAAGTCGTACTGATAGCCAGATGGCAGCTGGCTGACGGCTTCGGTACGGAACCATTCGATGGCATCACCCATGGCCGTCCCCGGCATAGGCACCACACCTATGGTGGCCGAGTTCAGCTGGTTGAAGTGCGGCAGTGCACGGGGCTCAGCCACCACATCAATGGTGATCAGGCTGCCCAGCGGCACTGAATTACCATCCGCCGCACGAACATAGAAGGCGTTCAGCGATTCAGGATTCAGGCGGTACTTACGTTCTACCTGCGGAATCACCTCGTAAGAGCGGCCATTAAGGTCGATGCGGTTGACATAACCGTCGGCCATCATAGTGCTCAGGGTGATACCGATATCCTGCATAGTCACGCCATAAGCCCCGGCTTTGTCTTTGTCTATGCTGATTTTCATGGTGGCGGAGTCGAAGTTGAGATCCAAGTCCGAATACACAAACATCGGATTCTTCGTCACATCATCCAGAATCGAACCGGCCACCTGGAACAGGCTTTCAAAGTTGTTCGGCGTGGTAATGACAAACTGGATCGGCAGACCTGAGCCCGCACCTGGCAGCTCAGGCATCTGGAACGCCGTTACCGCCATACCAGGTACATCGTTAACCAGTGTCGTGACACGGCCAACCACTTCCGCCTGACTGGCTTCGCGCTGACTCCATGGCACCATGGAAGCGATACCGAATGCCTGATTGGACTGCGGTACACCTGAGAATACCTGAGCAAAAGCCACTTCCGGCTGATTGCTCAGCATCTCGTTCACTTCACTCATGGAATTTTCGATGTAGTCCAGGTTAGCGGTAGACGGACCGGTACCCATCATCATCAGCACGCCTTTATCTTCTGCCGGTGCCAGTTCACTGGGGATGAACTTGAACAGAACCGGCAGCATAGCAAAGACAATGACCGCAAACACTATCACCACAGGGCGTGATTTCATCACTGTGGTCAGCATTTTTTCATAGCGGCTGGTCATGCGATCCAGCACACTGTGCACGGTATCTTCAAAGCGGTTTGGCTTATCGTGTGCTTTCAGGATCTTAGAACACATCATCGGCGACAGTGTCAGGGCGATTATCCCTGAGATAAAGACCGACCCCGCCAGCGTCAGGGCGAACTCTTTAAACAGTGAGCCTGTAATCCCCCCCATCAGTGCGATAGGTGCGTATACCGCGCCCAGCGTCAGGGTCATGGCGATAACAGGCACTGCAATTTCCCGGGTACCGATAATCGCTGCCCGGAACGGTGACTCGCCGAGTTTGATGTGACGATCGACGTTTTCCAGGACCACGATGGCATCATCGACCACCAGACCGATAGCCAGCACCATGGCCAGCAGCGTCATCAGGTTCCAGGAGAAACCGAAGGCCTGCATTACCATGGCCACGCCAATCAGCGACAGCGGAATGGTGATGATAGGGATCAGTACCGCGCGGAACGAGCCCAGGAACAGAGTGATCACTACAAGAACAATCAGCGCAGCTTCACCGATAGTTTTGATAACCTCCTGAATCGACTCGTTAATGGCAACGGTAGAGTCGTACAGTATGTTCATCTTGATATTGCTTGGCATGTTGCGCTGAATTTCAGGCAACAGCTCCAGCACATCGGCAGCAATGTTGATAGGGTTCGCACTTGGCGCTGCATTGATGGCGGCAACCACGGCTTCCTCACCGTTGGCTGTGGCACGGTAAATGTCGTGACTTTTCGCCCGGGTGACTTTGGCGATATCACCTAAGCGGATCACCTGACCTTTCTGTGTCGAGACAATCAGCTTTTGCAGCTCATCTGTGGTTTTGACCTGGGTATCTGCCGTGCCGTTATACAGGACGAACTCGCCTGTCGCCTGACCCGTCGCCGACTGGTAGTTGTTGGCGTTCAGCACTGTCATGATGTCGCTGGCCGTTAAGTTGTAAGCGGCCATCTTGGCCGGATCCAACCATACCCGCAGCGCAAATTTCATTCCGCCGTACAGGTCGATTTTGGACACGCCGTTCACTGTGAACAGCTGCGGGTTGAATACCCGCTCCAGGTAATCGGTGATCTGGCTGGAATTGAGCTCGTCACTGGTAAAACCGATGTACATCACCGCCGTGGTGGAACCGGTCGACATGGTCACAGTCGGGTCTTCCGCTTCACGGGGAAGCTGAGAGCGCACCGAGTTGGTTTTCGCCAGTACATCAGACAGGGCCGCGTTGGGATCGGTATTGAGTTTCATGTTGACGGTAATTGTCGAGGAACCCAGTACCGATGACGACGTCATGTAATCTATGTTGTCAGCCTGCGCGATGGCCTGCTCCAGCGGCTGAGTAATAAAGCCCTGGATCAGATCGGCACTGGCACCGTAATAACTGGTCGTCACAGTGACCACGGTATTGGTCATTTCGGGATATTCCCGGACCTGCATTTTGAAAATAGCCTGAAAACCAAGCAGGGCGATCAGAATGCTGATCGACACTGCCAGGACCGGCCTTTTTATGAATATGTCAGTAAAGCGCATTTAACCTCCGAATCACAGCATCGGTGTTTCAGCCGGGGTTTTCAGGGCATCGTTTTCTACGATGCGGACTTTGACGTCATTACTCAGGCGGACCTGGCCGGTGGTAACCACACGGTCTCCCGGTTTAACGCCATCAAGGACGTGGATAACATCGCGCTTACGTTCACCGGTTTTCACCACAGACTGACGAACGCGGGTGACGCCTTCGTCATCTTCGTACAGCACATATACATTATCGCCATACAGGGTATAGGTGATGGCAAACTGCGGCAGCACAACCTGATTTTCCAGGGTCGGCAGAATGATGTTGGCACGGGCAAACATGCCGCTGCGCAGACGGCCGGCATTGTTCGGAATGTCCGCCTGAACCTGGATTAAGCCGCTCTGATAATTGACCGCAGGTTCAATCGCACTGATCTTGCCCTGGAATTTAGCATCCGGGTACGCATCGACGGCGATATCCACTTCCTGACCGATGTGAATGTCAGACAGATCGGTTTGCGGAATGGTGAAGCGCAGCTTCATCAGGGAGGTATCTTCCAGACGCACTATGTCAGTGCCGGGCTGAATATACTCACCCAGGAACACATTACGCAGACCGACATCACCGGCAAACGGGGCTTTAATAATGCGACGGTCGATGGTGGCTTTCAGGCTCTCAATATCGGCTGACAAAGAGAAGTAATCAGCTTGCGCGCCATCAAAGGCTTCCTTAGAGATAGAGCCTTTCTTGTACAGATCCTGATAGCGGATGAACTTGGCTTTGGCGGCAGGCAGGCGAGCCTGGGAGCTCTTGAGGTTGGCTTCCTCAACATCTGAGTCCAGCGCGACCAGACGTTGGCCTTTTTTCACCGACATGCCTGAATCGAACTCCAGCGACTTGATCACACCGGCGACTTCCGTGGTGACAGTCACGCCCTGGTTAGGCTCAATGAAACCAATCGCTTCAATGGCCGGCACCCAATTGGTCGGTTTTGCCTCTACGACAGTCACCGGATAATCCGGTTCAGGCATATTGGCGAAATAAGCCATCTTTCCTTTTATTTCAAAGTACTTGGACGTAAAAAGCGTGCCAAACAGCACGGCAACGATGATGAGCATGACTATCCATGCTACCCATTTTTTCATTATCTTTGCTCCGGAGTCTAAGTTAATGCTAAGTCAATGTGTAATTACAGCATCCCAGCAAGCTTTAATGGCAGCATCCCGCGCCTCATCACTTACCGTAAAAGTACCACTCAGGTGCTTGCGGGCCAGACAGGCGCTGGGTTCAAGGCTGAGTGCGCTTAATATCTCGTTGTCTAAAGGCTTAAACAGCCCCTGAGCTTTACCCCTGTCAAACATCCTGTGGACAGGGGCAAAGAGCGTTTGCTCTAACGCTATCTTGTACTGCTTACCTCGGTGCGGCATGTTTTCGAACTGACCACGGTTAATCAGTGGTGCTTCATTATCCGTAGCCATGTTCCAGATGTTTAACCACATAGTACGGAACTGCTGTTCTAAGGGCATGACATCAGAAACGTTCTGAGTGATTTTCCTGGCGACAATAGTCAGTATATGGTCATGCAGCTGATACAGGAGATCATCTTTATCACTGAAATAGCGATAGATGGTCCCTGTCGCGACCCTGGCTTCTTTGGCCACCATGTTCATCGACAGACCGTGAAAACCATGTTTTGCCAGCAATTCTTCGGTTGCCTGCAAGATACGTTCTTTTTTGTCAGTCATTAATTGATCACAAAGTGAATGAACGTTCATTCATTATTGTGGATGCTTTATTAGTATGCAACTCATCTGTTACCTTTATTTTTCTGAGAAAAACGCGGGGGATTGTCTGAAATAGACACGAGACGAGAACAGGTTACAATGCGGCAGCTGAATAAAACATGACTCATAGGGCAAATGAATGAAACTCAATCCGAGACAAAATGAGGCGGTACGTTTTGTTGCTGGACCGTGTCTGGTTCTGGCCGGTGCAGGTTCAGGCAAAACGCGGGTCATTACCAATAAAATCGCCTACTTAGTACAACAATGTGACTACAAAGCACGGAATATTGCTGCGCTGACATTTACCAATAAAGCGGCGCGGGAAATGAAAGAGCGGGTCGGGCAGACCCTGGGCCGCCAGGAAGCCAAAGGGCTGATGGTGTCGACCTTCCACACCCTGGGCCTGAATATCATTCGCCGTGAGTACAAGGTACTGGGGCTGAAAGCGAGTTTTTCGCTGTTTGACGATCAGGATCAGATGGCCCTGCTCAAAGAGTTGACGGAAGATCAGCTCGACGGTGATAAAGACTTGCTCAAAATGCTGCTGTCATCGATTTCAAACTGGAAGAACGCCATGCTGTCGCCCGCCCAGGCGAAAGCGCAGGCGCAAAGTGAGCGTGACCAGCTGTTTGCCCATTGCTACGAGTTGTATCAGCGTCAGATGAAAGCCTATAACGCCCTGGACTTTGATGACTTGATTCTGATGCCTGTGCTCTTGCTGCGTGATAATGATGAGGTGCGGCAGCGCTGGCAGAATAAGATCCGCTACCTGCTGGTGGATGAGTATCAGGATACCAACACCAGCCAGTATGCCTTTGTGAAGCTGCTGGTGGGCGAACGGTCAAAATTCACTGTGGTCGGGGATGACGATCAGTCTATCTATTCCTGGCGGGGGGCGCAGCCAGAGAATCTGGCGCTGCTCAATAAAGATTTCCCGACGCTCAAAGTGATTAAGCTGGAGCAGAACTACCGCTCGACCAGCCGGATATTGCGCAGCGCCAACATTCTGATCGCCAATAACCCGCACTTATTTGAAAAAGCGCTGTTTTCAGAAATTCCCGATGGCGAGATGCTCAAGGTCCTGACGGCCAAAAATGAAGAGCATGAAGCCGAAAAAGTGGTCGGGGAGCTGATAGCCCATCGCTTTCTCAACAATACTGACTACAAAGATTACGCGATTCTGTACCGCGGCAACCACCAGTCGCGCCTGTTTGAAAAAGCCCTGATGCAGAACCGGATCCCCTATAAAATTTCTGGCGGCACCTCGTTTTTCTCCCGTACCGAGATCAAAGACATCATGGCATACCTGCGCTTGCTCACCAACCAGGATGATGACAACGCTTTTTTGCGTATCGTCAATACGCCGCGGCGCGAGATTGGCCCTGTCACCCTGGAGAAACTGGGCACCTACGCCAATATGCGAGGCAAGAGTTTGTTTGAAGCCAGCTTTGAGCTTGGCCTGGAGCAGCATCTTTCAGGGCGCGGACTGGACAGCCTGCGCCAGTTTACGCGCTGGATTGTTGAGCTGGCCGATAACGCCGAGCGGGGCGATGCCGTGGCGGCCGTGCGCCAGATGATCCGCGACATCCATTACGAGGACTGGCTGTTTGAAACTTCGGCCAGTCCGAAAGCGGCCGAAATGCGGATGAAAAACGTGTCGGATTTATACAGCTGGATCACCGCAGATCTGGAAGGCGATAATTACGATAACGAAGTGCGCACCCTGAAAGAAGTGGTTCAGCGCATGACACTGCGTGACATGATGGAGCGGGGTGAAGAGGATGAGGATGCCGATCAGGTTCAGCTCATGACACTGCATGCCTCCAAAGGGCTGGAATTTCCCCATGTGTATCTGATTGGTGCCGAAGAGGGGATTTTGCCCCATCAGACCAGCATTGATGAAGACAATGTGGAGGAAGAGCGACGTTTGGCGTATGTCGGTATTACCCGGGCGCAGAAAACACTGACCTTTACCTTATGCAAGGAACGCCGGCAGTATGGCGAGCTGCTCAAGCCCGAGCCCAGTCGTTTTCTCTATGAATTGCCCCAGGATGATCTGGATTGGGAAACAGAGCGCAAACCTGTGACGGCAGAAGAACGAATGGAGCGGGGTCAGGCACACATTGCCAATCTCCGCTCCATGTTCAAGAAGAAATAACTCAGCGAATCGCTGAAAATAAAAAAGGTTAGCCATCATAGCTAACCTTTTTTTCAGGTATCTGAAGGGGGAGTCTGAGTTACAGCCCCTCGATCATATGGTTGATCGCAGCCACGATTTCTTCATCGCTGCAGTCCATACAGGTGCCTTTCGCCGGCATGGCATTGAAACCATTAATGGCATGATTGGTCAGCGTATCCATACCTTGAGCAATACGCGGTCCCCAGTCACCGGCATCACCTGTCTTAGGTGCGCCCAGTACACCGCTGCTGTGGCAAGCCACACAGAAAGTGCCGTATACCTGATCGCCTGAGCGAGGGCCGGAAGCGGCGGCTGTAGCGGCTGGTGCATCGCCTTCCTTATATACAGAGCCAACAGGCTTGATGCGTTCTGCGATCGCTTCGCCAGACATATCTGCCGCTACGGCTGAGCCGCTGATGGCGACGGTTGCGACTGCAGCGACCATTAGTTGTCGAAGAGAAAATTCCATTGAGCTCACCTTAACACTCCCAGATTATTTGCTCGAATATCACAGCTTTCTTGTATAAGTTATTGTAAATATTACATTATTGGACAAAGCTGTGAGTTATTAACCAGTGGTTTTTGGGTAAAAAACGCAATGATTATATCCCTTAACGAAGTGGTATTAAACAGAGCGGCTTTGTTTGTATGACGCGAATCAACCCAGAGATGGTTATAAATAAAGCGAATACAAAAATTTTTGCAAAAAAGACTAGACGAGAAGCATGCTGATCCGTAATATTCACCACCGCCGATAGGGCAAGGCGCCCGTAGCTCAGCTGGATAGAGCGTTGGCCTCCGGAGCCAAAGGTCACAGGTTCAAATCCTGTCGGGCGCGCCACTCCGGAAAGTCAGGATGGCACTGTTGGCGTGTAAATTATGGTGGCTATAGCTCAGTTGGTAGAGTCCCGGATTGTGATTCCGGTTGTCGCGAGTTCAAGTCTCGTTAGCCCCCCCATACACTTGGGTATGGAGCTTTCTGTAAAGCTCGGTACTTAGCGGCAGATAGCGCAAGTCGTGTATCTCCGGCTTTTGAGAATAGCGGACCAGAAGAACCTTCTGGCGCAATACTAAAAGCAAAAGAAAGAATTATCGGTGAATAGCGCAGTTTGGTAGCGCATCTGGTTTGGGACCAGAGGGTCGGGGGTTCGAATCCCTCTTC
>NZ_JASJOJ010000074.1:0-17004 GCF_038519165.1 Photobacterium sp. SP02 | reverse complement strand
TTACGATTACCGATATTGATCTGGTGTTTGATCTGCAGGACACGGCGACCCGCGTTGTTGCTGTCAGTAAAGTGAAGCAACAAACTGAAGGTGTGACGTCACTGGAATTAGACGGTGATGATTTGGTTCTGCGTCGGCTGGAAATCAATGGTGAAACCTGGCAGCACTATGAAGAGACGGCAGATGGCCTGCTGATTCGTCAATTGCCTGAAGAGTTTGAACTGACCATTGAAACCGAGATTAACCCGGAAGCAAACACCGCGCTTGAAGGTCTGTATAAATCTGGCGGTGGCTTCTGTACCCAGTGCGAGGCGGAAGGTTTTCGGCGCATTACGTTTTATCAGGACCGCCCGGATGTACTTGCCCGTTTCACCACCAAAGTGATCGCAGATAAAGCCAACTTCCCGTATCTGCTGAGCAATGGTAATAAAGTGGCAAGCGGCGAGCTGGAAAATGGTCGTCATTGGGTTCAGTGGCAGGATCCGTATCCAAAGCCTTGCTACTTGTTTGCTCTGGTTGCCGGTGATTTTGATGTGTTGCGTGACAATTATAAAACAGTCAGCGGTCGTGACGTTGCACTGGAAATCTTTGTCGATAAGGGCAATCTGGATCGCGCCGAACACGCCATGCAATCGCTCATTAACTCCATGAAATGGGATGAAGAGCGGTTTGGTCTGGAATATGACCTGGATATTTATATGGTCGTTGCCGTTGATTTCTTCAACATGGGGGCGATGGAAAACAAAGGCCTGAATATCTTTAACTCCAAATACGTACTGGCGAATCCGGCCACTGCCACGGACACGGATTATCTGGGCATTGAGGCGGTGATTGGTCATGAGTACTTCCACAATTGGACCGGTAACCGCATTACATGCCGGGACTGGTTCCAGCTCAGCCTGAAAGAAGGCTTGACTGTATTCCGGGATCAGGAGTTTTCATCGGATCTGGGCTCTCGGCCGGTAAACCGAATCAACAACGTCCGTGTGATGCGTGGGCCACAGTTTGCTGAGGACCGCGGTCCGATGTCGCATCCGATTCGACCGGAAAAAGTCATTGAGATGAATAACTTCTATACCCTGACCGTTTATGAGAAGGGCAGTGAAGTGATCCGGATGATGCATACGCTGCTGGGCGAAGCAGGTTTTCAGGCAGGCATGAAACTGTATGTTGAACGCCATGACGGAACAGCAGCGACATGTGACGACTTTGTGCTGGCGATGGAAGAGGCCTCGGGTGTTGACCTGAGTCAGTTCCGTTTATGGTATAGCCAGTCGGGCACACCGATTGTAAAAGTCAGCACCGACTATGATGCCGGTGCCAAACGTTACCGTGTCACGGTAAAACAACAGACGGCACCTACAGCCGGGCAAAAAGAGAAACAGCCACTGCATATTCCGTTTGATATTGAACTCTACGACAGCAAAGGTCAGGTTATTGAGTTACAGCGTAACGGAGAGAAAGTGCATCATGTACTGGATGTCACTGAGTCTGAGCAGACTTTTGAATTTGATCAGGTGAATGAGCAGCCTGTGATTTCCATGTTACGTGAATTCTCGGCGCCGGTTGTCCTGGAGTACGATTACAGTGACCAGGAGTTGGTATTCCTGATGACTCATGCGCGCAATGAGTTTGCGCGCTGGGATGCCGGTCAGATGTTACTTGCCAAATACATTCGCAGTAATGTGGCCGCGGTACAAACGGGGGAAGCTGTGGTTTTCCCTGAAAACGTGGTGGATGCATTCCGCGGGGCGTTACTGGACGAAAAACTCGATCCTGCCTTTATTGCCGAAATGCTGACTCTGCCCAGCGAGAATGAAGTGGCTGGCTGGTATGACGTTGTTGATGTGGATGCCATCCATGCTGTGCTCGGACAGCTCGAAAAGCTTCTGGCGACAGAGCTGGAAGATGAGCTGACTGCCATTTATCACTCACTGAAGCAAGCCAGCTACAGTATTGAGCATGGCGCGATAGCCAAGCGTGCGTTGCGTAATCGCTGCCTTGCTTATCTGGCATTGACAGCGCAGGGTGAAAAACTGGTGTCAGCTCAGTATGAAACGGCCGATAACATGACAGACACTATGGCTGCCATGTCAGCGGCTAATGAAGCACAACTGGCCTGCCGCGAATTGCAGATGGCAGATTTCAGCGACAAGTGGAGCCATGACGGACTGGTCATGGACAAATGGTTTATTCTTCAGGGTAAAAATCCGGCGGCAAACGCTCTGGATAATGTGCGTGACACTATGCAACACCCAGCGTTTAGCCTGAAGAACCCGAACCGTACGCGCAGCCTGGTAGCGAGCTTCTGCGCCAATAACCCGGTTCGGTTCCACGCCAAAGACGGCAGTGGTTATGGTTTCCTGACTGAGATACTGACCGCCCTGAATACGTCGAACCCGCAGTTGGCTTCACGCCTGATTGAGCCTTTCCTCAAGTACCGCCTGTATGATGAGGCACGCCAGGCACTGATGCGTGCCGAACTGGAGAAACTGGCCGGTTTGGACAATCTGGCGAGAGATTTGTTTGAGAAAGTGGAAAAAGCACTTGAACAATAAAGCAAGTCTGTTTTAATCAGAAGGCTCCTCCGGGAGCCTTTCTTTTTTATTCAACCAATTTTATTCGATCAAGCAGGCTTGTTTGCATGAAGAGATACACCTTTTCAGTCAACATTCCCTATCACACCTACCTGCAGCATTACTCAGGTGCTGCCAGCTCAGTGCTGGTTCACACCGATGAGGGCCTCCGGCTGCAGCTCCCGGCCGTCAGACTTCGTCCTTTCCTCAGTCAGTTAGGTATAAAAGGGCGTTTTCGGGTTATGGTCAGCGCAGAAAACCGCTTTGAAAAGTTGGAGAAAATCGCTTAAAACCTGTCTTTAGTCGGATATTAACAAATATCCTACATAATTATGCGAAACTGGTTTTTTTATCTGTTGCGAATAAAGTATTCCATATTCACTTGCCTGAAATTTTGATTAGTTTCACGGCTAGAAAAAAGTTTATATTTTTAGATGGTTAGACCAAAAAGTGCGTGTAACAGCAAGTTATCGCATTGGAATTTTTGTCTGCTGGCAGGCTACCAGTCAAAACATCTACCTTAGTCACATATTCGATTTTTTCTTCAAAAACCAGAGTAATTAACGTAACCATTTGGCAACAAAACCCCCTACAATAGCTTTCGAGTCAACAATACCTCGCCAGAGAGAAGTTTTTTAGCGCTGAACTCGGGGCGTCGTTATAAAACCCTATACTAGATTGATAAAAGTAATAACGATGGAGCATCTGCTATGACCGCACCTGACACAATAGTGCCGGTACTGCTTGAAAAAGTGTATGGCTTAATCCAGGACAAGATAGAATCCCCTCAGCAGTCATTAGTCGAAGTGTTTGCTCAACGATTGTTAGGACAACTGGCAGATGATGATCTGCTTCAACGGAATGAATCTGATTTGTATGGTGCAGTACTTAGCCTCTGGCACCATCTAGTGCAAAACAAACCTGACCAAATTTCTGTTCGTGTTTATAACCCGACATTGAGTCGATATGGCTGGCAGTCAACCCACACGGTAGTGGAGATTGTGATGCCGGATCATCCTTTTCTGGTCGACTCAGTCCGCATGACATTAAACCGTCTGGGCATCACCAGTCATTTGATGTTCAATGGCCCGTATTTCTTCAAGCGCGATGATCAAGGGGTGATCATTGAAGCATGTGGAGAATCCGGAGATCTGCAAACTTTATTCCACATTGAAGTCGATCGGTTATCCAGCAAAGAAGAAATGGATGCTTTGAAAACCGAGCTTGAGCAAGTATTGCAAGATATCGAGCTGGTCGTGAATGACTGGCAGGCAATGCAGAGCAAAATGCTGGAGATTGCAGAAGAACTTAAAGCAGCGAAATTGCCGGTAGATAAAAGCCACCGTGAAGAAGCGATTGAGTTTCTGGAGTGGGTGACACGCCATAATTTTACCTTTATGGGTTATCACCAGTACGATCTGGTGCCTGTTGAAGGTGATTTTGAACTGCGTCCCTGCGACGAAAAAGGCCTGGGTCTCCTGAGCAAGCCGGGTAAAGCCCGTTCACTTATGTTGTCTGACCTGCCTGAATCAGCGCGAGTTGAAGCGAGAAAGCCAAATCTGCTGATTCTGACCAAGAGCAACGGTAAGTCGAAGATTCACCGTCCTGCCTATATTGATTACATCGGTATTAAACGTCTGGATAAAGACGGCAATGTCATCGGCGAGCACCGTTTCACCGGCCTGTATGCTGCAACGGCTTACCATCAGACAGCGATGAATATTCCGTTGATCCGCAATAAAGTGATACGCATTCTTCAAAGCAGTGGTTATTCAGAAGATTCACACTCGTGGAAGGCGATGAATAACATTCTGGAAACCTATCCGCGCGATGAGCTGATTCAGGCCAGTGAAAAAGAAATGCAGGATGTGGCCAGCGGTGTTGTAAGAATGCAGGATCGTGATCTTCTGCGTCTGTTTGTTCGCCGTGATCCTTTCGGTCGCTTCTTCTCTTGCATGGTCTATGTCACCCGCGAGCGTTATAACACCGAACTGCGTGTCAAGACTCAGAAAATTTTCCAAGAGTATTTTGGCTCTAAACAAAACGTGGATTTCACCACTTTCTTCTCAGAGAGCCCACTAGCGAGAACTCATTATATTGTGCGTGTAGATAACAACAACTTTGATGTAGATGTAAAAGCGATCGAACGTAATCTGGTCGAAGCGGCTGCTTCCTGGGAAGATCGTTTAATTGATTCACTGATCTCAAACTTCGGTGAAAATCAGGGAACCCCTCTGGCGAAAAACTATGCGCGCGCCTTCCCGCGTTCTTATAAAGAACAAATGCTGCCAGGTTCTGCGGTTGCAGATATTGAGCTGCTGGAAAGCCTGAGCGAAGACAACAAGCTGGGCATGCTGTTCTACCGTCCGCAGGAAGTGGCAACAGATTCCCGTTTTGTGAAGCTGAAACTTTACCATCGTGATGAGCCAATCCATCTGTCAGATGTGATGCCAATGCTGGAAAACCTTGGCTTGCGTGTGATCGGAGAATCGCCATACGAGATCGTTACAGCGAACGGAACCGTATTTTGGATCCTCGACTTTGCGATGCTGGTCAATGGTTGCAACGAGATTGATCTGAGCGATGCACGAGATCGTTTCCAGGAAGCGTTTGCTGCTATCTGGCACAGTGAACTGGAAAGTGACGGCTTTAACCGTCTTCTGTTTTGTGCAGAGCTGACTGGCCGCGAAATCACTATTGTCCGCAGCTATGCCCGTTATATGCGCCAGGTTGGTTTTCCATTCAGTCAGCAATACATCGAAGATACGCTGGCCAACCATGCTGATTTGGCGCGTGATCTGGTTGATCTGTTTGCCTTGCGTTTTGATCCGGCAACTAAGTTCAGTGCAAAAGCTGAAGAAGCACTGATAACTAAGATGAATGAAAAGCTGGAAGAAGTCGAAAGTCTGGATGACGACCGTATTATCCGTCGTTATATGGAAATGATTCTGGCTACCCAGCGTACCAACTACTATCAGACTGATGAACAAGGCCAGCCTAAGCCATGGCTGTCGCTGAAACTGCGTCCGTCTGAAATTTCGGAAATTCCGGCACCTGTACCTTTCTTCGAGATCTTCGTGTACGCGCCAGATATTGAAGGTGTTCACCTGCGTGGTGGCAAGGTGGCCCGTGGTGGCTTGCGTTGGTCAGACCGTCAGGAAGATTTCCGTACCGAAATCCTGGGTCTGGTTAAAGCACAACAGGTTAAGAACACAGTTATCGTACCTGTGGGTGCAAAAGGCGGATTCGTTTGTAAGCGTCAGCCGCAAATGACAACCCGTGAGGAAATCCTGGCTGAAGGTCAGCGTTGTTACAAGCGCTTCATTCGCGCACTGCTGGATGTGACTGATAACATCATTGAAGGCGAGATTGTTTATCCAAGCAATGTTGCTCGTCATGATGAGGACGACCCATATCTGGTTGTTGCTGCCGATAAGGGCACCGCGACATTCTCTGATCTGGCTAACTCGGTATCAGCGGATTATAACTTCTGGCTGGGGGACGCATTTGCTTCTGGTGGCTCTAACGGCTACGACCACAAGCAAATGGGTATCACTGCCAAAGGTGGCTGGGAATCTGTTAAGCGTCATTTCCGTGAGCTGGGTATTGACTGCCAGACAACAGATTTCACCTGTGCTGGTGTCGGTGACATGGCCGGCGACGTATTCGGTAATGGTATGTTGCTGTCTAAGCATACACGCTTGGTTGCAGCCTTTAACCATATGCACATCTTCCTGGATCCAAACCCAGATGCAGCCTCCAGCTGGGAAGAGCGTAACCGTCTGTTCAATCTCCCTCGTTCAAGCTGGGAAGATTACGATGCCAGCCTGATCTCTGAAGGGGGCGGTGTATTCTCGCGTCGCAGCAAGTCTATTAAGCTGTCGCCACAAATTCAGAAACTCTTAGGCACGCGCAAGCAAAGCCTGACGCCAAACGAAGTGATCAAACTGATCCTGACGATGGAAGTGGATCTGTTGTGGAACGGCGGTATCGGTACTTATGTTAAGGCTGCCAGTGAAACCCATGCCGATGTTGGTGACCGTGCTAACGATGGCCTGCGTGTCAATGGCGGCGAGTTGCGCGCCAAGATCGTTGGTGAAGGTGGTAACCTGGGTATGACTCAGCTGGGTCGTGTCGAGTTTGCGATCAATGGCGGACGAGTTAACACAGACTTTATTGACAACGTGGGCGGTGTAGACTGCTCTGATAACGAAGTTAACATTAAGATCCTGCTCAATGGTCTGGTGGCTGCGGGTGATCTGACATACAAGCAACGCAACCTTCTGCTTGAGCAGATGGAAGATGAAGTGGGCGATATCGTACTGGACGATGCGTACACCCAAAGTGAGTCTATTTCTGTGACTCAGCATCAAAGCGTACAGCTGCTGAAAGAGCAGATCCGCTTCATCCATCATCTGGAAAAAGAAGGCAAGCTGGATCGCGGCCTGGAGTATCTTCCTGATGACGATACACTGGCAGAGCGCGAGAAAGACGGCATTGGTCTGACGCGTCCGGAGCTGGCTGTATTGGTTGCTTACGGCAAGATGGTGCTGAAAGAAGAGCTGGTTACTGAAGAGATCACTGAAGATCCTTATCATAACCGCCTGCTGCCGGCATACTTCCCGAAAGCACTGCAAGAAAAGTATCGTGCTCAGATGGAAAATCACCCTCTGAAAGGAGAGTTGATTGCCACATCGCTGGCCAACCAGATGTCTAACGAGATGGGTTGTAACTTTGTCACCCGTTTGCAGGAAGAGACGGGTTCGACAGTGGCGGAAATTTCGTCTGCATACTCTGTTGGCCGTGATGTGTTTGGCTTTGAGCAGTTCTTCGAGCAAATCCGCGAACTGGACAATAAAGTGCCTGCGCATATCCAGTACGAGATGATGTATCGTTGCCGTCGTATGCTGCGTCGCATCACTCGCTGGTTCTTGCGTAACCGCGATCGCAAGATGGGCATTGAAGAGCAAATTGCATTCTATCAGCCAACGCTGAACAACCTGCGTGATAACCTGGAACAGTACCTGGTGGCTGAAGAAGTGCAGGAGCATGATGATCAGGCGAACAGCATGATCAATGAAGGCGTCCCGGCACAGCTTGCGCACAATATTGCCCGCCTGAGCAGCCTGTACTCTGCCATGGATATTGCGCAGAGTGCGAAAGAGCTGAACAAAGATGTTGGCTTTATTGCTCGTGTCTACTTTGTACTTGGCGCACAGTTGTCGCTGCACTGGTTCCTGCAACAGGTTCACAATCAGCCGGTTGAAAACCATTGGCAGGCACTGGCTCGTGCTTCTTTCCGCGAAGATCTGGATTGGCAGCAACGTCAGCTCACATCTGCGGTTATCGGAGCAGGCAAGGGCAATGAAAAACCTGAAACGCTGATTGAGATGTGGATTGAGCATCATCACTCCGCCATTCAACGCTGGGAAAGCGTACTTGCTGAATTCAAGGTGGGTACAGCCCATGAATTTGCAAAATTCTCCGTTGCAATGCGTGAATTGGTGCTATTAAATTTGAATTGCAAACCAAATCAGTGAATAATCTAGCCCCGTTTATACGGGGCTTTTTTTAAGGAGGTATAATGATTTACCGCCTCGCGCGTTCGGCCATGTTTCAGCTTGATCCTGAAAAAGCGCATGATTTGGCTATCAAGAACTTTTCTCGCTTCACCGGTACACCTCTCGATATTTTTTACCGTCAAAACCTCCCTGATCGTCCTGTTGAAGTCATGGGACTCAAGTTTAAAAACCCTGTTGGTCTGGCCGCTGGCCTGGATAAAAATGGCGAATGTATTGACGCCTTTGGCGCAATGGGCTTCGGATTCGTTGAAGTCGGCACTGTGACGCCTAAACCTCAGCCGGGAAATGACAAACCCAGACTTTTTCGGGTAAAACCTGCAGAAGGTATTATCAACCGGTTCGGTTTCAACAATAAAGGCGTTGACCAACTGGTAGAAAATGTAAAGAAAGCCACGTTTGACGGAATTATCGGTATCAACATCGGTAAAAACAAAGATACACCCTTGGAGAAAGGGGTAGACGACTATCTGATTTGTATGGATAAAGTCTACGAGCATGCTGGCTATATCGTTGTGAATATTTCATCACCGAATACCCCAGGGCTACGTAATCTTCAGTACGGTGAGGCATTGGATGATTTGCTGACGCAATTGAAGAGCAGACAAACATCGTTGGCTGAGAAGTTTGGCCGATACGTGCCGCTTACGCTGAAGATCGCACCTGATCTCGAAGATCACGAGCTGATCCAGATTGCCGATTCATTGATCCGAAATGAGATAGACGGTGTGATAGGGACGAATACGACCCTGGATCGTACCCTGGTACAGGGAATGCCGCATTGTGATGAGGCCGGCGGCTTGAGTGGGCGTCCGCTGCAGCACAGAAGCACGGAAGTCATCCGTATGCTTAATCATGAGCTAAAAGGGCAAATCCCTATTATTGGGGTAGGTGGCATTGATTCAGCCATTGCTGCAAGAGAGAAGCTGCTAGCCGGTGCCAGTTTGGTCCAGGTATATTCAGGCTTTATCTATCATGGCCCTAAACTGGTTAAAGATATCGTACTCAATTGTGATTTACGATAATGAGTGACGCTGTCACTAAACGTTCGCGTTTGTAAATCTGCCGTCATACAAACAACGCCCACTTTATGTGGGCTTTTTTTTGTTCCAACATCGGTAAAAAGCGGTATTTTGTCAAAATTACATAGCTTAACACTATGATCTTACAAATTTTTTCCCCTTTTATTTTATCACTTACTTAGTACAATTCCTTTTACGTACTTAATTTGCTTGCTTTGATCACAGTTAAGACACTGACATTGGAGCCTATCGTGTTAAAACCAAATAATTCATGGACGTGGTATTACGACCAGAAGAATGACTCTTTAATGCTCGACCTGGGCGAAGAGATGGTTTTCCGCGTTTCAATTCCGAGTAAACATCTTATTGCTTGCGCCTTTAATCGATGCGAGTTCACGGTTGACGATGCAAGTACCTATCAAACATATCTCGAAAGCATTTCTGCGTTGGATTTGTCTGCTCCGCGTAAGGTCGAACTGGCCTTAAATGCTGTCGCTGCCAGTCGTTTTCATAAACCCATGATGCCTAAAAGCTGGTTTTTTTCTCAGCAAGAGGGTGGTTATACGCCTCATAACGGCGAGATCATCGGGCTGGATACCGATTTCGGCGCTGCCCGTTACCTGGTTATTGAAAACAGCGGTTGTGCGAGCCTGTGCATGCTGGCAGATGTGGAACCTCATGTTCTGACTTCAGGGAAAGAAATGGAATTCTGCGGCATTATCAAAGTAATGAACGACAGAATGCAGGCCGTCCATTTAGACACAGAGCTGGGCTTGGCGCTGGTAGGCTAATCGTTGGGCCTGGAAAGGTATACTTAACAACGATTTACACCAATAGGCTTTAAAAGCACATTTCCACATTTCTACATATCCCCACTAAACTATCAGCCACTTGGCATATCATGCCTGGTTAATCAGCTGCTTTACGTGACCGGATTTAGCTGTTTGTGTCACTGATCGATTCTCTGCGCAAATTCCCATACTCTCTTCTTATCTAAACACACGTGTTTTATCTCATGCCGCTTCTCGTACCTTTGAACAGGCCCTTGGCTTAATCAGGGTGTTTTCTCAGTCCCTGTTCTCCACAGAGGGCATCATGCTTTGCTATCTGCTATCTGCTATCTGCTATCTGCTATCTGCTATCGCCGTTTTTGTCTTATTAACGGCTCCAGATATATCCGCTGCCGTGGTGATATTAGCCATCAGTGCGTCATTTGATGAATATCTATACGGGTATTGAGCGACATAACGTCATCTTGATGCAAAAAATAAGTAAAAAAAGGGACTTTTTTATTGTTACTTGCCTTTTTTTTGGACAAAAAAACACCACTATTTTCCGGTAAATTATCGTTTATCTGGGTAGATATTTCCCTGTTTTCCCCATTTGTGAAAGCCCATTACAAACTTGAATAAACACGTTGGATTAAGTTTCCTGACAGGAAAGAGTTGTGCCTGGGGCGATTGGTGTGACGAGAGGTTATTGTATATACATAGGCGTGGGGATAGCGACTGCTTACAAACATTGCTTGTGTTTGGCAGCGGCATCTTCAGTAATTACGCGATCTCTCTGATTGCCTGTTGTTTTTAAGTAGTTGATTTAGATGTATTTTTATTTACCGTTTCCCTGTGGAAACGATTTGCGGACATAGAGGTAAGTGCTTGCTTAATCCGTCTTATGGATTGTATTCAAGCAGTTAGGTCAGGTTTGTTTCCTGTGGGAAACTATTTGCCTGGGTGAGACATTCTGAAAAGTATGCGTTTATCTGTTTTGCTGTCTTGGCGGGTGGCGGATTGCAAAGATAAACCGTCTGTGATGTGGCAAACTGCGATTGTTAGCTTGATTTATACTCGAACAGTGCAGAAAAAATGACTGGCCGGCATAGCTGATACAGGCGCATATCTGTGAATTCAGGTATAATCGCGGGCAACATTTGTTTGAAAAGAAACCCATGAATCAATATCTCGCTATTACTTCCCGTGGTCTGGAAAATCTTCTGGCCGATGAACTGACTCAACTAGGTGCTGCACAAGTAAAAGTTGTGCATGCCGGCGTTCGCTTTTCCGCTGATCAGAATACGGCTTATCGTTGCTGTTTATGGACTCGTGTTGCATCACGTATCGTCCAGGTATTAAGCGAATTCAACGTCAGGAACGACCTGGATCTGTATCTCGGCGCGACAGCGATCAGCTGGGAGCAGTATTTCAGTTCCCGTACCCGTATTGTGGTCGACTTCAACGGTACTAACCGTGAAATCCGTAACAGCCAGTATGGCGCGATGAAAGTTAAGGATGCCATTGTTGACCGGTTTACCAAGGGAAATCAGCCTCGTCCGACAATTGACCGTGAACGACCTGATTTACGTATCCACGTGCGTTTGTCGAACGATAAAGCCATTGTGGGTTTGGATATGGCGGGGAGTGGCCTTCACCAGCGGGGGTATCGTACTGAAGCGGGTAAAGCACCATTGCGCGAGACTCACGCTGCGGCTTTGGTGATGAAAAGTGGCTGGACGCCAGAGAAGCCATTGTTAGATCCAATGTGTGGCTCAGGCACATTATTGATTGAAGCGGCCATGATAGCAGCGGAAATTGCGCCGGGATTAAAGCGTAAGCGTTGGGGATTTGAAGCCTTAAATGATTTTGACCAGGGTGCCTGGCAAGAGATTCATGCCGAAGCCTCTGTGAAAGCCCGTCGGGGTGTGGCTAACGTCACAACACCTTTCTTTGGTCGCGAAATGGACAGGCGTATCCTGACTGTGGCCAGAGATAACGCAGGCCGCGCCGGTGTTAGTGAGTTGATTGATTTCGAATACGGTGATGCAACCCAATTGGTTCGTCCTAACGGATTCGAGACCGGTGTGATTTTGTGTAACCCCCCTTATGGTGAGCGTCTGGGTACCACCCCTGAGCTGATTGCGCTTTACACCGAGTTAGGAAATCGCCTCAAGCTGGCCTTTGCCGGTTCAGTGGCGTCGATCTTCTCCTCGTCGAATGAATTGCTGAGCTGTATGCGTATGCGGGCCGATAAGCAGTTTAAGCTGCGCAACGGCGCATTAGATTGTGTTCTCAAGACATATCAGATCACTGCCGGTGGTGTTAAGCAGGTAGAAGGTGCGAAAGAAGGGCAACTTGAAGAAACGCTGGTTGCACCGGATTTTGCGAATCGCCTGAAGAAAAACCTGTCGAAACTGGATAAATGGGCAAAGAAAGAAGAGTTGGATTGCTATCGTGTCTACGATGCTGATTTGCCTGACTACAATGCCGCGATCGACAAGTATGCCGACTATGTGGTGATTCAGGAGTACGCAGCACCTAAATCCGTACCTGAGGAAACGGCCCGCCGTCGATTGATGGATATTATGCGTGCCACCATCCAGGTGACGGGCGTTGATAGCGATAAAGTGGTGTTGAAGGTGCGAGAGCGCCAGAAAGGTAAAAGCCAGTATCAGAAGCTGTCTAATGCATCGCGTTATATGACGGTCAACGAATACGGTGTAAAGCTGCAGGTTAACCTGTTTGATTATCTCGACACCGGGCTGTTTCTGGATCATAAAATTACCCGTCGTCGTCTTGGCGAAATGTCAAAAGGCAAAGATTTCCTCAATCTGTTTGCGTACACTGGCTCGGCAACGGTACATGCTGCTTGCGGTGGCGCGAAATCCACAACAACGGTTGATATGTCAAATACCTATCTGCGTTGGGCACAGGAAAATATGGCCTTGAATGGTCAGGTCGGCCGCCAGCATGAATATGTTCAGGCGGACTGCCTGCAATGGCTGCAGGAAGTGGATGACACCTTTGATTTGATCTTCATTGATCCGCCAACTTTCTCCAACTCTAAGCGCATGAAACAGAGTTTTGATGTGCAGCGTGACCACATCATGCTGATGGAGAACCTGAAGCGAATGCTGCGCAAGGGGGGAGAGATTGTGTTTTCAAATAATAAACGCCACTTCAAGATGGATGAAGCGGCATTAGCAGATTTGGGGCTGGTGGCGAAGAACATTTCTTCTGAAACACTGCCGATGGATTTTGCCCGTAATAAGCAAATTCATAACTGCTGGATTATTACCCATAAGGAAGGCGATGTTTGAGTCGCTGAAGTCGATAAACTAAGGATTGTTACTTGTCTATCATCCTCTACAGTACGGAGGGATGCCACCTCTGTGAGCAGGCGTATGCACTGCTTACGGAGGCCGGAGTTTCAGAGCAGGTAGATGTCGTTGATATTGCTTTTGACGACAACCTGTTTTCCCGTTACGGCGTCACAATACCGGTCGTATCTTTTTACGACAATGAATCTGTTTCTGAGCTTGGCTGGCCTTTCGATGCCGCTGAGCTGGCACTTTGGTTAAAGAGTCATGGCATTAATTAAAATCAGTAACGCGCAGCTTGCTTATGGTGATCATCCATTATTGGATCATGCCGAATTTCTGCTGCAACCTAATGAGCGTGTTTGTTTGGTCGGCCGTAATGGTGCAGGCAAATCCACGTTAATGAAAGTCATCGCCGGTGAGGTACTGCTGGATGATGGCAGTATCCAGCGTATGAGTGAATTAAAGGTTTCACGGCTGGAACAAGATCCACCTCGCAATGCAGAAGGCACTGTCTTTGATTTTGTTGCAGAAGGTTTATCAGAAGTGGGTGGTTTGCTTCGCGAATATCACCACTTACTCGATAAAATCACCACGGATGCAAGTGAAATACACTTTGCACAATTAGCTAAGGTACAGGAAAAACTGGATCATGCTAATGCCTGGCAGTTTGACAACAAAATCAGCTCTGTATTAGAACACCTCGAGTTAGATGCCGGCACTTTGCTGGCTGACCTGTCAGGCGGCTGGCAGCGTAAAGCCGCGCTGGCACGTGCTCTGGTGAGTGAACCTGATATTCTCTTGCTCGATGAACCAACCAACCACCTGGATGTCGCTACGATTGAATGGCTGGAAGGTTTCTTAAAAGATTTCCGTGGCTCTATCATCTTCATTTCTCACGACCGGGCTTTTATTCGTTCAATGTCGACACGTATTGTCGATTTGGATCGAGGCAAGCTGAATTCATTCCCTGGCGATTACGATAAGTATCTCGACGCGAAGGAAGAGTTATTGCGTATCGAAAGCGAGCAGAACGCTGAGTTTGATAAAAAACTTGCGCAGGAAGAAACCTGGATACGTCAGGGCATTAAAGCGAGACGTACCCGCAATGAAGGGCGAGTAAGAGCGCTGAAGCAGCTTCGTGCCGAGCGTAGCGAGCGCCGGGAAGTGATGGGTAAAGCGGATATGCAGCTTCAGGATGCCCGTCGTTCAGGCAAGGTTGTCTTTGAAGCTGAGAATATCAGCTACCGTTACGACGACAAGCCAATCATTAATGATTTCAGCTTTAACGTCATGCGCGGTGACCGTATCGCCCTGATTGGGCCAAACGGCTGCGGTAAGAGTACTTTGCTCAAGCTCATGCTGGGCCAGCTGCAGGCGACGGAAGGGCATTTTCACTGTGGTACCAAGCTGGAAGTGGCTTATTTTGATCAGTACCGTGAAATACTTGATCCCGAAAAAACCGTGCTGGATAACCTGGCAGAAGGTAAACAGGAAGTCACGGTCAACGGCCGAAGCCGCCATGCGTTAGGTTATCTGCAGGACTTTTTGTTCCACCCCAAAAGAGCGCGCACGCCTGTGAAGGCGCTGTCTGGCGGTGAGAAGAACCGCTTGTTGCTGGCCAAGTTATTCCTGAAACCCAATAATTTATTGGTTCTTGATGAACCAACAAACGATTTGGATATCGAAACTCTGGAACTTTTGGAAGATATTCTTGCCAATTATCAGGGCACTTTGCTCTTAGTGAGCCACGATCGTCAGTTTGTTGATAATACTGTGACCACAAGCTGGATTTTTGAAGGTCAGGGTGTCGTCAATGAATACGTGGGTGGCTACCATGATGCGCAAGCCCAGCGAGCCAACTCTGCTGCACAACGTGCCAAAGCACAGGCAGAAGAGCAAGCCGCCGAGAATAAAAAAGATGAAAGCCAACAGCGGCAGCAAGTGAGCCGGGATAAGCCGGGTAAGAAGTTGTCTTATAAGCTTCTGAAAGAACTTGAAGAATTGCCGTCTCGTTTGGAAGATTTGGAAAATGAGATTGCCCAGTTGCAGGAAAAAATCAATGATCCTGCATTTTTCCAAAGCTCAACTGATGACACTCAAGTGACCCTGTCACGCCTGGCCGAGGCAGAGCAGGCACTGGAAGTCGCCTTTGAACGTTGGGAAGAACTAGAAGCAATGCAGAAGGAATCCTAATGCGACATAAGATGTTCAAGTTTTCAACGCTGGCAATTGTTATTGCCAGCGTCACGCAGGCACAAGCGGCGGTTTACGACGTTGTTGAAGTGAGCGGTGATGCCAGTGGTGTAGATGCACTGCAATATTACGATAAAAACAACAGTGATTTGACCAGCCAGGTGCAGTTTTACGGCCAGGGGATCAGTCCGTCAACAGGCACTGAAAACTGCTTTGAAACCAGCTGTTCATCAACCAGTTATAAAGTCTTCGGTGAAAGCCGCTTTGGCAGTGACGGTATTGATATCCGCGATGAGATTCCATACCAGCTGGATAACTTCCAGCAGATCAATGATGAGTGGTCACTGGAAAGACACTGCAGCTCTGCATATGGATTCAACACCTGTGATACCTGGGCTGAAACGCGGTTTTTTGGTGTTGGTTATAACTCGGACAAACCGGAAGATGGCTCGGGATATGGCGGCCTGCGCAGAGAGCAGTTTGCCTGGCAGAACAATTATTATGCTAACACGCTGCCATTCTTAGATAACGGTGCCGACGCATTTGAGCGTGTCACTACGTTTGCCAATGATCTGGCAGGGTATGATTCAAGCGTGACACCGTCACTCGGCACGCTGGTGGATGGTGGCGATCATGTCTCCGCCAATGGTGCGGTCAGTGCAGTCGGTACCTCAACGCTGGGTGACTATACGCTGGGCGTGACCAGCTCGGCATACTTCGCCAATAACAACCATTATGCCCGCCAGTTCAACAAGCGCGGCTTTGTGAATCTTGATGCCAGTATGGGTAGCACTAAGGTTTCATTATTGCCGGTAGCCGGGAATGACCTGGTTAAAAACATGGGGCAGACATTAGCCTGGGATGCTGTCGAATATCCCGCTGGTAATCTACTGGTGGTTGGCAGCGCGGCGTTTGCGCCATCTAATCTCAATGACAATATCAAGCTGCCCGATGACGTGCCGATCAAACGTGGCGACCTGAATGACTGTGTCACCAATGGCGCGACGCCAGGCACGATATTTAATTCATGGGCCTGTCAGTTTACTGTCTTCGCCAATGAGGCGGCATTCTGGAATGTTGATGGTTCAGCCACTTCAGAAGCTCAGTTAGTTGCAGCCCGTGCATCGGATCGCCCGGCGTTAGACCCAGATGACAACAATCGTTCTTTCCAGGCATCAGCCCGGGCGGTTTCTCTGGTTGACGGTAAGCCAGTGATGGTGGGATACACCACCGACTCAGTGGACAACGATTATTATGCGGTGCGCGCAGCTATCTTTAAGCTGAAAGATGGTGTGACTGGCACTCCAACCGCTGAGAGCTGGACGGTTTCTTACATTCCGAACCTGAATATCGAACAGGGTAATGACCGTATTTACCGCTATACCATAGCGACGGATATCAATGACCAAAATAAAGTGATTGGTGTTGCTAAGCGAGCCAAGTCGACAGAGCGCTCTTATGCGGAAATGATGTATTTGTATGATGCGACGTCGAATTCGTTCAAATGGCTGGACTCATCCGTAAGCAGCATTTTCTTT
>NZ_JASJOJ010000073.1:0-17740 GCF_038519165.1 Photobacterium sp. SP02 | reverse complement strand
GCATCGCTCCAGTGTGCTTCTTCTGCGGCAGGATAGGTTTCAACCGTCGGGGTTGGCATATCAGATATCGGTATGGTGTGAATATCGTCCGTCTCAAAACCGTCGTCATGATTAGGTGTCAGTTGCCACTCTGGCTCGCCCTCTTCATTCGGCGTCCAGGTAATATGCGGGCCGTTTTCCTCCAGCGCAACGGAGTAGCTGTTGGTCTTTTCATCCAGTCCGACATAACGTACCGGAATGCGGGTGTCATCCATGTGATACGCGCGAACCTGCGGGTAAGATTCGCCCGGTGCCGGGTCGGTCAGGCGGATGCGGATCCGGCTTTGCACGCTTTCCAGGTTGTGCAGTTCTTCTTCGGTGTGCTGGGTGTCATCATCGTGCCAAATTTTACGCTGCATCATCAGCACTGAGGTAATCCCGCCGGAGGTCATCAGCCGATAGTCATCCAGCACACTGTCGAGCTTGCCGGCCAGTCTGGTGAGAGCGTTAGCGGCGTCCTTATTGGCCGAATTGAGTGCCTTGTTGCCAACCGCGCCGCCAGCACTGCTCGCAAGTGCCGCCTGGGTGGCTTGCTGTGCCTGAATAACTGCGATTGGATTGGCATGAGCCGAGCTGAAAAACCACGAGAACGGCCCAAAGTTGGTGATCGGCTCTGGCGATGTACCGGCGTCTGTGCACCCTTGCGGGATATCGCAGGATTTGGCAAACACCGGCGCTACCACCGACTTGATACGCACGACAGGAATGTCTGCCGCCAGCCCGCTGGGATACATCGGAATGATGCTGGTGTCTTCAATGCACGAACCGTCGTAGTGATAGCAAGTGTTGAGCGGCTGATTAACATCGGCTGGCGGCACCGGCGGCCGTTCTCTGACCGACTCGGAGGCAGCCACAGCATCCGGTGATTGCACCGTCAGAATATGCCCCGCCTCCAGCAATAAGGGGTTTTCTTCATAGCCTGGATTCAAATCCAGCAGTTCGCGGGCGGTCAGGCCGTATTGCCGGGCAATATCAGACCATGACTCCCGCTGTCCGGTGGCCGGATCGCGCTGCACCGTATGAGAGCTTGTTAACTCAGTCTGATGCTGCTCATTGTTCTTGTTCTCCCGCACAACAACAGGCTCTTTGATGGCATCCAGCAGCGCACTGAGGTCGATTTTCACGCCGTTTTGTACCAACCAGTCTTCACTCAGATTATCCAGATGCAGGCGGGTGATCCGCTCACGGCGATAGACCAGATACTGATTGTCTGCCTTCTGGCCGCCCCGTTTCCACGGCAGCACAATAGCACTCTGTACGCCATGGTGCAGATCATCGTGAAGCCGGTCGTGGGTTGAATACGTCGCCTGAAATGCCCAGCGCTGATTACCAAGAATCTGGTATTCCTGCACCAGCTTATCGTCACAAAAATGGTAGAAGTAACCCTGTGTGGGGTGGCCCAGACGACCGTCAATTTCCACCGCAGGCATAACAGCCACGAATGCGTCCTGCGCCTGACCGGCTCCTTTGGGATGAACGGTCACCGGCTCAACCGGAGTCACACCCAGCGATGAGCTGGCGCGGATCAGGTACAAATGTTTCGGCTCTTCAACCCTGACCTCTGTGGTGTGGCGATAGCCCTGTTCAATCGGTTTGATTTGCCAGTTTGCCCGCCAGTCTTCTGCTTCGGTGTTGCCTAACGCAAATTCGCAAGTGCTGTGCTGGTGCAATGACTCTGCCGAACAGGACAGATCAAAACTGTACTCGAACTGTGCCACTGGCTCAGGGTCTTCCCCTGCCGGCGGCGAAGGTGCAAGGGTGGAGTAATCCTCAAGGGGCGCATAAGACGCCCTGGGATATCTTTTTTTCACTGAATCGTCATCCGCACTCACAATGCCTCCTTAACAAAAAAGCAGGTATATCAAACATTTTGCGCAAAATTTTACCACCGGGAAGCGGTTGCGGTGTGACGGTTTTTGAGGGTGTTTGTCAGTGGAAATAACAAGTTTCAGGTTGCGAATTGCCGGTTTGGGGTGTGGAAATGAAAGATGTGAATTGGGTTAGTTCAATCACAGGGCAAGCTGCCAAACTCCTTAAAAGTGCTTTGCCATTTGTCCTCTCCGATAAACTTCGGTAGCTTAAAAACTCACCGATACTAAGGTACCCATCATGAATGTCACTTTACTGCAGCGCTGGCTTCTCACCCGGATACCCCTCAGTCGGTAGCATCTCCCCTGCCCGGCTGTGAGTCATGCAGCCGGCCTCCATCTCTCACAGCCTGTTCTCAAACACAAAAGGAAGTGAGCAATGGAAAAACAACTGGCACCCACTCCGGCCCAGTCGATCGACACACAAGGCATTGTTTATGCGCTGATCGGAACAGTATTTTTCTCTTTGAAGCCTGTGCTGATCAAAATCGCCTATCAGCTTGGCGGTGATGCTGTCACCATCATGAGCCTCAGAGCAGCCAGCTCTCTTCCTTTCTATCTGCTGATACTTGGCTGGCTGCTCCGCGATGCCGGGCAGCGACACAAGACCCTGCGTTATGGCTGGCAGGCCATGCTGATTGGGATTTTAGGCTATTACTTTGCTTCGCTGTTCGATATTCTGGCGCTGGAGAGCATTTCCGCTCAGCTTGAGCGGTTACTGTTATTTATGTTTCCGTCTTTTGTGGTTCTGATCAGCGTGCTGATTTTAAAAGAAACGCCGAAAGCGGGGACTTTCCTTTCCATCCTGCTGGGGTATCTGGGTATTGCGCTGATAGTCGCGCATGACATTCAGCATCTGGGCGATGATATCTGGCTCGGCAGCCTGTACGCCCTTGTGTCAGCCATGATTTTTGCCACTTATCTGGTGCTGAGCAAACGGGTGATCAGTCAGCTCGGCAGCCAGTTATTTACCAGCCTCGGCATGACCAGTGCCGGGATTGTCATTCTGCTGCATTTTCAGTGGTCAGGGGCGCAGCTGAGCACTATCTCACTGGATTTGGCCTTGCTGGGCATTGCTCTGGGATTTTTCTGCACTGTCTTGCCGTCCTATCTGATTGCAGCCGCGATGGCACGCCTGACCCCATCCGCCGTCAGCCTGACCAGCAATATCGGCCCGGCCATGACGGCAGTCTTTGCGATCAGCCTACTGGATGAGTCATTTACCATGTATCACCTCATCGGGATAACGCTGGTTGTGTTTGCTGTGATTCAGGTCAACCGCAAGCCCAGGGCTGATCCAACACAACTGACATCATCAGCCGAAGAGAGTCCGAGCGGGCAGGACAAAGCCACCTCGCCTGCCAAGACCCAAACGGAAGCATAAAAAAACCGCCTTGCGGCGGTTTTTCATTATTTCTCTTTTTTGGCGTTTTTACGCTTATCGGTAATGAGCCATTTCCCGGCATCATAGAGTGCGGTATAACCGGTTGGTTTACCGTCTACTTCTGAACGGACATAGTTCTCTTTGGTCTTGCGACTAAAGCGAACCACTGTCTTCAGGCCGTCCGGATCTTCGGTCGGCGCCTCAGTCAGATAATGGAACTTAGGTGACAACCTGTCCTTAAAGCGAACCAGTTCTTCCACCAGAGGTGCACGGGTCTCACGGGATTTAGGGAAGGTGCTGGCCGCCAGGAACAGACCTGATGCACCATCACGCAACACAAAATACGCATCCGGATCCTGAGTACAAGGCAGCTCAGGCAAAAGAACCGGATCCTCTTTCGGCGGCGCTACCTCACCGTTTTTCAGAATTTTCCGCGTGTTCTTACAGGCTTCATTGGTACAGCCCATGTATTTGCCGAAACGACCATTTTTCAGTTCCATGTCTGAGCCGCACTTATCGCACTCAACCACAGGACCTTCATAGCCTTTCAGTTTGAACTCACCTTTTTCAACCTCAAAACCATCACAGCCCGGGTTATTACCACACACATGCAGTTTACGGCTCTGGTCGATGAGATAGGCATCCATCGCGGTACCGCACTTAGGACAACGTTTCTTCGCCCGTAAAGCGGCGGTTTCCACGTCCTCTTCCAGCACGTTCACCACGCCTTCTTCATCACCCAGGTTAATGGTGGTCTTACAGCGCTCTTTCGGAGGCAGCGCATAACCCGAGCAACCCAGGAACACCCCGGTAGAGGCGGTACGGATACCCATAGGACGGGAGCAGGTCGGACACTCAATATCGGTCAGAACGATTTTGTTCGGCTTCATTCCGCCTTCATCTTCATCCTGCTCGGCTTTGACCAGTTCATCGGTAAAATCACTGAAGAATTTGTCGAGCACCGATTTCCAGTTTGCCTGTCCTTCTGCAATCTTATCCAGATTGCCTTCCATGCGGGCGGTGAAATCGTAGTCCATCAGATCTGAAAAGCTGTCTTCCAAACGGTCAGAGACGATTTCACCCATTTTTTCCGCATAGAATCGACGCTGATCCACTTTGACATAGCCGCGATCCTGAATAGTAGAAATGATCGAAGCATAAGTCGAAGGACGGCCAATACCGCGCTTTTCCAACTCTTTAACCAGTGCCGCTTCTGTGAAGCGCGCCGGCGGTTTAGTGAAGTGCTGCTTGGGTTCTAAATTGTCCAGCGTCAGTACATCACCCACCTGAACGGTCGGCAGTGTGGTGTCTTCATTCTTGCCTGACGGACGCTGCACTTTGGTCCAACCGGCAAAACGTAATGTCCGGCCTTTGGCTTTCAGCGTGAAGTTATCGGCCTGCACGGTAATGGTACTGGAGTCATACTGCGCCGCTGTCATCTGACAAGCCACAAACTGGCGCCAGATCAGGTCATACAGTTTGACGGCATCCTGATCCATGCCTTCCAGATCAGCTGGCTGGGTATCAACACTTGATGGACGAATCGCTTCGTGCGCTTCTTGTGCATTGCCCTTGCTGCCGTATACCACAGGATTGGCAGGCAGGTAATTTTCACCATATTCAGAGGCAATATAGCCACGCACGGCCTCAACCGCTTCTTTGGACAAGTTGGTCGAATCCGTACGCATATAGGTAATGTAACCTGCTTCGTACAGACGCTGAGCCAGGCCCATAGTGCGTTTTACGCCGTAACCCAGACGGGTACTGGCCGCTTGTTGCAGCGTTGATGTGATGTATGGTGCTGAAGGTTTGCTGCTGGTCGGTTTATCTTCACGTTCAACGACTTGATAAGCCGCTTTTTCCAGCAAAGAAACCGCTGCATCTGTGTCCGCTTTATTGACCGGACGAAATGCTTTGCCCGCCTGCTGAGCCACCATGAGACGCAATGCGTCTTTGCCGCCGGTTACCGTATTGGCGTGAATATCCCAGAACTCTTCCGGTACAAATGCTTTGATTTCACGCTCACGCTCAACGATCAGCTTTACCGCTACCGACTGAACACGACCGGCAGACAAGCCCCGGGCAACTTTTTTCCACAGCAAAGGGGAAACCATGAAGCCAACAACACGATCAAGGAAACGGCGTGCCTGCTGCGCATTCACACCATCAATATTCAGTTCACCCGGATGTTCGAAAGCCTGCTGAATCGCATTTTTGGTAATTTCATTAAAAACAACACGTTTATAGCGTTCTTCATCACCACCGATGAGCTCACGAAGGTGCCACGCAATAGCTTCTCCCTCGCGATCCAAATCGGTTGCCAGATAGACATAATCTGCATTTTCAGCCAGCTTTTGCAATTCCTGGACGACTTTCTCTTTTCCGGGCAGCACAGCATAATGCGCTTCCCAATCTTTATATGGGTTGACACCCATTTTATTGATCAGCGCAGTAAGCTCTTTTTCTTTTTTGATCTGTGCTTTCTCTTCAACGCTCAGACCTTTCGTGGACGATGCAGTCGCTTTTTTACCCGTACTGCTACCACCAGTAGAGAGGTCTCCAACATGACCAACGCTGGACTTTACGATGAAATCCTTACCAAGGTACTTATTAATCGTTTTTGCCTTGGCCGGGGACTCCACAATAACAAGAGATTTACCCATATGACTCTATTACGTCCTCGTGCTCGCGAAATTTTCAAATAAAAACATATAGTTGCACGCTAAAAGTGACAGTGTATGCACGGCAACGCTATTACAATATTGGGCTACTATACAAGAAGGTCAACCTGTTTTTAAGAAATTCAGGCTAATTGCTCGACCCTTCTGCATATGTAAACACTGTGTTAAGTGCCGCTGTATTATCCAATCAGCGCCCACTTTTCATCTCTCTGAGTCAGTATTCTGACAGGGCGCAGATCATTACCACCTCGACGGAACTTTGACTATTTTCAGCCCTGTTTATTTGTGTCAGCTCACAGAAATATTCGTTTTCTTACTACAAAACGACTCAGTGTGATTATTTTACAACCAATAAAACGATTTAAAGGCGTAATATTCACTCACATTATTTAATACGGCGGACGGCATGCCAAAAATATAAAAACATTCATCTGTCGTTATTACTTCAGCCAGAAAGAGATAACCCGCCTGCTGGCGGGTTATCTCTTTGCTATTTACATAATCGGCCGCTGTCCCCGGCTGATCCATTTCAGCAGCAAACTGTCGGCGGCTTCACTGCCCGCGCCGGCCAGACGCTCTGCCAGTTTCTTGCGCTGAACATAATGCACCTGCAAGACTTCGCGGTCTTTACACGCCTTCATAATAAAGTCGTCACTGGTCCCGATACTGTCGACCAGACCAAGCGTAATCGCTTGCTTACCGAACCAGTGCTCTCCGGTAGCAACGGTTTCCAGATCCAGAGACGGACGATGTTCTGCAATAAAATCCTTAAACAAACCATGGGTTGCTTCAATTTCACTTTGAAACTTCTCACGTGCCTTATCCGTGTTTTCACCAAACATAGTCAGGGTACGTTTAAACTCACCAGCTGTGATTTGTTCGAACTCAATATCATTCTTTTTCAATACCTTGCT
Source organism: Photobacterium sp. SP02 (assembly GCF_038519165.1). Taxonomy (NCBI): domain Bacteria; kingdom Pseudomonadati; phylum Pseudomonadota; class Gammaproteobacteria; order Vibrionales; family Vibrionaceae; genus Photobacterium; species Photobacterium sp. SP02. The sequence goes on along the minus strand of NZ_JASJOJ010000073.1, from coordinate 10,854 downwards.
GAAATTTGGCAACTGGGCAATCACACCAATTGATCCCACTACAGCAAACGGCGCAGAGATAATCTGATCAGCCACACAGGCCATCATATAGCCGCCACTGGCAGCCACTTTATCGACCGCGATGGTCAGTTTAATATCTGCCTGTTTCAGGCGATCAAGCTGCGAAGATGCCAGGCCATAGCCATGCACCATACCGCCGCCGGTTTCCAGACGCAGAAGAACTTCATCGCCGTCAGCAGCCACGGCCAGAATAGCCGAAATTTCTTCGCGTAATCCGGCCACTTCTTTGGCATCAATACTGCCGTGAAAGTCCAGCACAAACAGTCGTGGTTCACGGGTCACTGACAACTCGCCCGATTTCGCCGCGGCTTTAATTTCACTTTGGCGGGCTTTGCCTTTTTCTTTCTCGGCTTTCTTTTCCGCCTTCTCCCTGGCTTTGAGCAAAGGTTTATCGAACAGGTGAGATTCTAAATGATGAACGGTTTCTTTATAGCGTTCAGACAAATCGGTAATTTCCAACGACCCTTTTCGCGTCCCCTGGCGACCACCTACGCTTTTTACAATGACCAAAATACTGACGACAGCAACCACGACAGTGATTATCTTGGCCAGAAAAAGTCCGTAATCAAACAAAAAATCCAAGCGTATTTCCTCATGTTCTGGTTTTACCTGATTGTAATACCAATCCAATCAAGCCTCTAGGCTTGTTAACGATTCAGGTTTACATTTTGCGCTTTCCAGAGTGATTAATCGCCTGACAGGCACCCGGCACTCGAAAAACACACCATACTGGCAGTTAACCGTCTTAGCAACCTGCTGTTTTTCATTACCGATCTATCTTGCTGGCTTGTCACCCTGAGCGTGAAGCGCCTACAATAGCGGCACAAAGAAATGCCTTACCAAGAAGGAAAGCAAGTGAATTATCAAACTGCCGCTGACTCACTCAAAGACCGTGTCATTCTGGTGACAGGTGCCGGTGACGGTATCGGCCGCCAGGCCGCTATCAGCTACGCAGCTCACGGTGCGACCGTCATTCTGCTGGGCCGCACGGTTGCCAAGCTGGAAGCCGTATACGATGAAATCGAGGCGTTGGGTTATCCGCAGCCGGCAATCATCCCGCTGGACATGAAAGGCGCTTCAAAACAGAACTATCTGGATATGACAGACACCATTAATGATCAGTTTGGTCGCCTTGACGGTGTGCTGCATAACGCAAGCCTGCTTGGTGTGCTCAGTCCTTTTGACCAGTTGGGTGAAGACACATTTGACGAAGTGATGCAGGTCAATGTCAAAGCACAATTCCTGCTCACTCAGGCGATTATGCCTTTGATTAAGAAATCCGAAGACGGCCGTATCATTTTCACCTCCTCCACCGTCGGCCATGATGGCCGGGCTTTTTGGGGTGCGTATGCTATTTCGAAATTTGCTACCGAAGGCATGATGCAGGTAGTGGCTGACGAGCTGAGCGACACCCGCGTTCGGGTGAATGCGATTAACCCGGGCGGCACACGCACAGGCATGCGTGCCAAGGCCTATCCGGGCGAAAATCCGAAAACGCTGAAAACACCGGCAGACATCATGCCGCTGTACCTTTACCTGATGGGGCCGGAAAGCAAGGATGTCAATGGGCAATGCATTGATGCCCAGCCTAAATAAGCGCCGGAGCGTCTCTGCCCTGAAATGACAGGTACAAAAAAGCCGACCACCATTTACGGGTCGGCTTTTTTACTGTGCGTCACAGCATTCTTGCGAGAACGAGGCTTACTTGCGAGTACGCGGCTTCGCAGGTTTGTTCTTCAGCGGATTCCTGCGATTCGCTGCGTTACCGGCAGGCTTACGCTTGTTACCGGCAGAACGCGCCGTCTCTTCAGCAGGCTGGCTTTGAGGTGCCGGGCGACGATTGTCGCGACGACGACCGCGTGAGTCATCACTAACACGTTCTTCATGACGACGAACGGCACGACGGATCTTACGCACCCCTTTCTTACGCTTCAGACCTTCGACGGTCAGATGCGAACGCGTTTCTTCAGGCAGCTCAACGATTTCACGCAGATAGTTCACTTCCTGCAGCTCAAGCTCCAGCCAGCCACCTCGCGGTAAATCTTTGGTCAGGAAGATGTCGCCATAGCGGACACGCTTGAGTCGGCTCACCGTCACACCCTGCGAATCCCACAGGCGACGAACTTCACGGTTACGGCCTTCGGTAATCACCACATAAAAAGTGTGGTTCATCCCTTCGCCACCGGCGTAAACAACATCTTCAAAACGGGCCATGCCGTCTTCAAGCTGAACACCGTGAACCAGATTTTTCACCATCTGCTCGGTCACTTCACCGAAGACGCGCACCATGTACTCACGCTCTACGCTACGGCTGGGATGCATCAGGCGATTAGCCAGCTCACCATCGGTCGTGAACAGCAGCAAGCCGGATGTATTGGCATCCAAACGACCGACAGATACCCAACGGCCTTCGCTCAGTCGTGGCAGGCGGTCAAATACCGTTCTGCGTCCTTCCGGATCGTGTCGGGTACACAACTCACCTTCAGGTTTGTTATAAGCAAGCACACGGCACACTTCTTCAGAAGGCTTGACCAGGTCTACTTTGTGACCATCAATACGCACAAGTACGTCCAGGTTATCCAGACGATCACCCAAGTGGGCAACTTTGCCATCAATACTGACACGCCCTTCCTGGATCATCAGTTCCACTTCACGTCGTGAACCCTGGCCGGAACGCGCAAGTACCTTCTGTAATTTTTCACTCATCAGACAAACCTTTGTCGCCTTCACAGGCGTCGAAACATTCTAAAAATCATCGTTCTGTTACTGACGTTTTGTACGCCAGTAACACAAGATACCCGCCGTTTGCACCCTTGTGCTGAAACGGCGTCCACCCTATTCAAAGCAGCCGTGAATTATGCCAAATACTGTCGCCTGATACCATATAAAAAGAAGGGAAAAGACGATTCTTTCATCGCCTGAATCCCTTCCCTTCTGACTGAGCCGCGTTTATTCAAACGGGTTGGTATCACCGGCACCGTAACGCACAATCTCAACGCTGTCGTTACTGAAATCCACCACAGTCGTTGGCTCTTCCCCGATGACCCCGCCATGGATGATCAAGTCGACGGCGTGGTCGAGCGCATTGTGAATGTCCTCAGGATCCGATTCAGCTGTGTCTTTGCCCGGCAGAATCAAGCTGGTGGACATCATAGGTTCCCCCAGCGCATCCAGCAATGCCAGCGCAATCTCGTTGTTCGGTACCCGGATTCCAATCGTTTTACGCTTCGGATTCATCAGGCGGCGGGGCACTTCTTTTGTCCCTTTGAAAATGAAGGTATAGGCACCCGGCGTGTTGTTACGCAACAATCTGAACGCGTCATTTTCGACGCGGGCATATAGCGACAGCTCAGACAAATCACGGCACAACAGGGTAAAATTATGCTTTTCGTCAAGCTTACGGATCCGACAGATACGTTCCAGCGCCTGCTTATTGGCCAGCTGACAGCCCAGCGCATAGCCTGAGTCGGTTGGATAAACGATAACGCCACCGTTGCGAACAATAGCCACGGCCTGGCTGATCAGCCTTGCCTGCGGGTTTTCCGGGTGAACATAAAAAATTTGACTCATCACTCCTCCAGACCTGCGCTTACTCAGGGCGCAGGTTTACAACATTCTATTCCATGCCCCAGTCCTGCCAGACAGGCACTGACGCTTTGGGTAACCAAAGATTGCGTCCCAACTCGGTCCAGGGTGACGGATAGTGAAAATCCGACCCCTGAGATGATAACAGGCCAAATTGTTCAGCGTACTCCGCCAGGGTGCGGCGCTCATTCTGTGCCTGCTGCGGCTGAGCCACTTCAATGGCATCTCCCGTTGCTGCCACAAAATCGGTGAGCAAACGCTTCAGCCATTTCGCCGTCATGTCATACCGGCCCGGGTGGGCCAGTACCGCCTGTCCGCCAGCGGCATGAATGGCCTGGACAGCCTCGGCGATACTGCACCAGTTAGGCGGAACGTAGCCTGTGTTTCCCCGGGTCAGAAATTTCTTGAACACTGCCTGCATTGTTTTGGCGTGCCCTTGTTCTACCAGCCAGCGGGCGAAATGGGCCCGGGTTAAGGTGGCGTCGCCGGCAAGGGCTCTCGCGCCTTCATAAGCGCCGTCTATCTGGCTTTTGGCCAAACGCTCCCCCATTAACACAGCCCGGGCGGTTCGTCTCTCTGCCTGCTGGGCGATTAAAGACACTATGTCGGCATGCGCCGGGTCAATGTTCAGGCCAACAATGTGAATATCAAAATTATTCCAAACTGTCGATATTTCAATGCCTTTGACCAGCTTTAAAGCCAGATTTTGTGCATCTATCGCCTGCTGGGCTAATTCGAGGCCCGCGACAGTATCGTGATCTGTGATCGCGAGAACATCCACACGGAAATCGGTCGCCCGTTTCACCAGCTCTGCTGGCGTAAGCCGACCGTCCGAGGCCGTGGTATGACTGTGAAGATCAAACAACATAAAAATAAAGTCTTGACATAATATTCATGAACTAGTTTACTAGTACGGAGTTACTCGATGAACAATTCATTACTCAGGTTCTGTTTATGTTACAGCAAAAACATCATTCGCTTCGCGCTTTCTTCACTTGGTGGCTGCACAACCTATAGCGGGTCGTGAGATTTGCTGTGCCAATTGCACAGAATCCAGAACCCGCCTTTCGCGGGTTTTTTTATAGCTGAACAATCTAAAACCAATTCCACATCTGGCTAGCAAGGACAACAACATGATTATCGTACTGAAACCAACAGCCACCGAGAGCCAAGCAAAAGACATCCTGAAACGTATTGAAGATGCCGGCCTCAAACCTCTTTATATGCCAGGTGTGGAGCGCATTGTGCTGGGTGCATTGGGTGACGAGCGGGTGCTGCAGAAACTGAATCTGGATGCCAATCCTTGCGTGGAGAACATCAAACCGATACTGACCAAATACAAAATGGTCAGCCGTGAAGTGCAGGCACACGATACTGTGGTTCGCTTCGGCAATGCGTCGGTAGGCGGCAATCAATTTGCCGTGATTGCCGGCCCTTGCTCGGTGGAATCCGAACAGCAGCTGCTGTCTGTGGCCGAAGTGGTCAAACAGCATGGCGCGGTGGCACTGCGGGGCGGCGCTTACAAACCGCGCACCAGCCCTTATGACTTTCAGGGCATGGGCGTTGAAGGACTGAAGCTGCTCAAGCAAGCCAGCGAGATGCTGAACATGCCCACTGTGTCTGAAGTGATGGAAGTGAGCCAGATGGAGACCATGTGTGAATACATCGACTGTCTGCAAATCGGTGCCCGTAACATGCAAAACTATGCTTTGCTTAAAGCAGTGGGTGAGAGCAAAAAGCCTGTTCTGCTAAAGCGCGGCCTGTCTGCCACTATCGAAGAATTGCTGCTGGCGGCGGAATATATCTATGATGCCGGCAACCCGAACATCATCCTGTGCGAGCGTGGTATCCGCACATTCGAAACCGCTACCCGCAATACACTGGATCTCAATGCCGTTGCCTTCCTGAAGCAGAAAACCCATCTGCCCGTTGTTGTTGACCCGAGCCATGGTACGGGTGTCCGTGAGCTGGTGATTCCCTTATCCCGTGCGGCGGCCGCAGTCGGTGCCGACGGTATCATAGTTGAATCTCACCTCAACCCGGGCGAAGCACTGTCTGACGGCCATCAGGCGCTGACCGGCCCCATGTTCCAGCAACTGATGCAGGAACTGAAACCCTTTGTAGAAGCTGCAGGTAAAACACTATGAAAACAACGCCTTTAGCTGTCGGAGAACTGGACGTTCTGAATCTGGACGTGCCTTATGTCTCAGAGCCCACCGAACTGTATTATTCGATCTGCGGCGACCGTCCCCACAATCTGTTACTGGAATCGGCAGAAATCGACTCTAAAGAAGATCTGAAAAGCCTGATGCTGATTGATGCCGCCGTTCGCATTGTCTGCCGCGGCCGCGAAGTACGCCTGGAAGCCTTAACCAGCAATGGTCAGAATGTGCTGCAGGCCGTGAAAAATCAGATCCCGGCCGATGTTGACCTGGCCGTGGACAACAACACCCTGATACTGACATTTAAGGAAAGTGGCCGTGCGCTGGATGAAGACAGCCGGCTGCGTCAGTCATCACCTTTTGATGCACTGCGCCTGATCCAGCACATTTTCCACCAGCCCGCACAGTCTCGCGAAGCGCTGTTTCTGGGCGGTCTGTTTGCCTACGATCTGGTCGCCAGCTTCGAGCCGCTGCCTGACGCAGAGCAGGGCAACCGCTGTCCGGATTACCTGTTTTACGTGGCAGAAACCCTGCTGGTTATCGACCACCAGCGCCGTAAAGGCAAGCTTCAGGCGACCTTGTTCGGCGGCGACAACTACACGGCGAGCTATTTCGAATTGAGCCGCCGGCTGCAGCAAATCAAAGAAATCTGCCTCAAACCGGTTGCCCTGCCACCGGCCGAGATATTGGAGCAGTGCGAACCCAGCGTCAGCATCAGCGATGCCGACTTCTGTGCCACCGTTGAGCAATTAAAGCAATTTGTGGTACGGGGTGATGTTTTTCAGGTGGTGCCATCCCGTCAGTTCACTCTGCCCTGCCCGTCACCGCTGAACGCCTATAAAGCCCTGAAGATTGGCAACCCAAGCCCTTACATGTTCTACCTGAAAGATGCCGATTTCACTTTGTTTGGTGCTTCTCCAGAGAGCGCACTGAAATATTGCACCGACAGCAATCAGGTCGAAATCTACCCCATTGCCGGGACCCGTCCACGCGGTAAAAAACCGGACGGCAGTATCGATCTGGATCTGGATGGCCGTATCGAACTGGAACTGCGCTGCGATAAAAAAGAAAACGCCGAGCACATGATGCTGGTCGATCTGGCCCGAAATGATGTGGCCCGAATCAGCCAGCCAGGTACGCGTTATGTGGCCGATCTGCTGCAGGTTGACCGTTACAGCCATGTGATGCACCTGGTTTCCCGTGTGGTTGGCCAGTTGCGCGATGATCTTGATGCCCTGCACGCCTACCAGGCCTGCATGAACATGGGCACCCTGACCGGGGCACCGAAAATCCGCGCCATGCAGCTCATCCGCGATGTCGAACAACAACGTCGCGGCAGCTATGGCGGCGCGGTCGGGTACCTGACCGGGCAAGGTGATATGGATACCTGTATCGTCATTCGTTCGGCTTATGTGGAAGACGGCGTTGCAACCGTTCAGGCCGGTGCCGGTGTGGTGTATGACTCCGTGCCCCAGGCCGAAGCGGACGAAACCCGCAGCAAAGCGCAGGCCGTGATCACCGCCATTCGTCACGCACACAGTGTGCAATAAGGAGCCGACCATGAACAAACACATCGACATCGTTCTGCTGGATAACTTCGACTCCTTTACCTACAACCTGGTCGACCAGTTTCGCGCCATGGGTTATCCGGTCACGATTTTTCGCAACAGCCTGAGCGCAGAGCAGGTTGAGCAGGCTCTGGCAGAGAAACAAAATCCGGTGCTGGTTTTGTCACCGGGTCCGGGTGCGCCTGCCGAGGCTGGCTGTATGCCGGCACTGATCAAGCGGGTGGCTGGTAAGATCCCCATGATAGGTATCTGTCTGGGTCATCAGGCCATTGTTGAAGCCTATGGCGGCAAAGTAGAAGGGGCGGGTGACATAGTCCATGGTAAGGCCGCGCAGATGACCCATAACCGGCACGCCGTCTTTGGCCAGTTATCCAGCCCGCTGACCATCGCCCGCTACCACTCGCTGGTAGCCACTCAGGTGCCGGACGCGCTCAGGGTCGTGGCTGAGGTCGATGGCCTGGTGATGGCTGTCACCCATGAGAAAGATAAAGTCTGCGGATTTCAGTTCCATCCGGAATCCATTCTGACTGCGCAAGGGGCGCAACTGCTGGCAAACACCCTCGACTGGGTCTCGGGCCAATCCGCCACTGTGACTGAATTTTAAAGCTAAGGGAGAGCCCAGATGAACAGCGCTATTTATCCGATTACCGACAAATTATACGATCAGCAAACGCTGACCAAAGACGAAAGCCGCACATTATTCGATGCCATTATCAAAGGTGACGTGGAGCCCGCTCTGCTGGCTGCCATTCTGACCGCGCTGAAAATCAAAGGCGAAACGCCTGACGAGATCGCCGGCGCCGCCACGGCCTTACTGGAAAATGCAGCGCCTTTCCCGCGCCCGGACTACGACTTTGCCGATATTGTCGGCACAGGCGGTGACGGTGCCGACACCATCAATATTTCCACCACCTCGGCCTTTGTCGCCGCCGCCTGCGGCGTAAAAATCGCCAAGCACGGTAACCGCGGCGTCTCCAGCAAGTCAGGTTCTTCAGACCTGCTGGACAAATTTGGCATTAATCTGGCGATGTCAGCCCAAGACGCCCGTGCCGCGCTCGATGAGCAAGGTGTCTGTTTCCTGTTTGCACCTCAGTACCACAGCGGTGTGCGTCATGCGATGCCCGCCCGTCAGGCCATGAAGACCCGCACTATCTTTAACCTGCTTGGTCCGCTGATTAACCCTGCCCGACCGAGCATTGAGCTGATGGGCGTGTACGATGCCGCTCTGGTTCGCCCGATTGCAGAAACCATGATTGCGCTGGGGATGAAACGCGCCGCCGTGGTCCACGGCAGCGGTCTGGATGAAGTGGCCATTCACGGCCCGACTCTGGTTGCCGAAATCATCAATGGCGATATTCGCGAATATACAGTGACACCGGAAGATTTTGGCTTGCAAACCCATGCATTAGATGCGATTAAAGGGGGCGAACCGGAAGAAAACCGTGCCATTATCACCAACATACTGACGGGCAAAGGCACGGAAGCACAGCAAAGTGCTGTGGCCGTCAATGTCGCTCTGCTGCTTCGTCTGTTTGGTCAGGAAGATTTGAAAGCCAATGCTCAGCAAGCGATGGAAGTCATGCAATCCGGCAAAGCCTACCAACTGGTAGCGCAACTGGCCGCACGAGGTTAATCATGGAAACTGTACTCGCCAAAATCGTCGCTGATAAGAAAATCTGGGTTGAAGCCCGTAAGGCAGTCCAACCGCTGGACAGCTTCATTGCCGATGTCACCCCCAGCGACCGGGACTTTTATCAGGCCCTGCAAAGCGAAAACGCGGTATTCATTCTTGAATGCAAAAAGGCGTCGCCGTCTAAAGGGCTGATCAGGGAAGATTTCGATCTGGATCATATTGCTCAGGTCTACAGCCGTTACGCCAATGCAATTTCCGTACTGACAGATGAAAAGTATTTCCAGGGCAACTTTGATTTTCTGCCGCAAGTCCGTCAGCACGTGACCCAGCCCGTATTGTGCAAAGATTTTATGATAGACCCGTATCAGGTCTATCTGGCCCGCTATTATCAGGCCGATGCCATTTTACTGATGCTGTCTGTCCTGAACGACGAGCAATACCGTGAACTGGCCGCCCTGGCCGACACACTGAACCTGGGCGTGCTGACCGAAGTCAGTAACGAAGAAGAACTGGAACGTGCTATTGCCCTGCAAGCCAAAGTGGTCGGGATTAACAACCGTAACCTGCGCGATCTCAGTATTGACCTGAACCGGACCAAAGCGCTGGCTCCGCGTCTGCCGGCAGGTACGCTGGTGATTTCAGAATCCGGCATTTACACCAACCAGCAAATTCGGGATTTATCAGACTACGCCAATGGCTTTCTGATCGGCAGTTCGCTAATGAGTGAAGAGAATCTGGAAATGGCCGTACGCACTGTGCTGCTGGGCGAACATAAAGTCTGCGGACTGACCCACCCTGATGATGCTTGTGCGGCTTACCAGAGCGGTGCGGTTTATGGCGGGCTGATTTTCGTCGAAGGTTCACCAAGAGCCGTCGACGCTGAGCTTGCTCGTCTGGTGATGAGTGGTGCGCCGCTGAAATACGTCGGCGTATTTCGCAATGCCGATGTCAATGCTGTAGCCAAACACGCTAAAGCTCTGAAACTGGCGGCCGTTCAGTTGCACGGCAACGAATCCTCTGATTATATTTCAGCGCTGAAAGCGCTATTACCCGCAGACTGTGAAGTCTGGAAAGCCCATGGTGTCAGTGATGCCCTGCCCGACCTCACGGCCTGGCCGGCAGACCGGCACCTGCTGGATACTCAGGTCGGTAACCAGAGCGGCGGGACAGGTCAGTCATTTGACTGGTCGCTGCTGGAGAACTGCCAGGAGAAAAGCCGCATTATGCTGGCTGGCGGGCTGAACCCGGACAATGCCAAAGACGCCGCCAGCAAAGGCTGTCGTGGCCTTGATTTTAACTCAGGCGTGGAAAGCGAGCCCGGCAAAAAAGACAGACAAAAATTACTCTCGGTATTCAAGGCAGTGAAGCCTTAATCAGGTTAGCGAACAGCTTGCGGCTTCCGCACTGACACAGATGACAAGAATAGGACAGCAGACACATGAGTAAACTCGACCCGTATTTTGGTGAATTTGGCGGCCAGTTTGTGCCCCAGATTCTGGTTCCGGCCCTGGACCAGCTGGAAGACGCATTTATTGAGGCGCAGCAAGACCCGGCTTTTGAAAAAGAATTTATCGGCTTACTGAAAGACTATGCCGGCCGCCCAACGGCACTGACCTTGTGTCAGAATTTAACCAAAGGCACCAACACTAAGCTGTACCTCAAACGCGAAGATCTGCTCCATGGCGGCGCGCACAAAACCAATCAGGTTCTGGGCCAGGCCCTGCTGGCCAAACGCATGGGTAAAAGTGAGATCATCGCCGAAACCGGTGCCGGCCAGCATGGTGTTGCCACTGCCCTGGCCTGCGCCCTGCTGGGCCTGATGCTCGGCACACTGAATAAAGTCTGG
>NZ_JASJOJ010000072.1:0-18188 GCF_038519165.1 Photobacterium sp. SP02 | reverse complement strand
GTCAGTGGGCTCAGTGTCAGCAAGGACGTGAGAGTTCAAGTCTCTCCCTCCGCACCAACTTCCTGTTTAAACAGGGGTTGTAAAACATTCAGGTACTACTCGCAGTAATATCTGTTAAGAAACCAGCTCTTTGGCTGGTTTTTTTATACCTGAAAAACACAGCCTGCTCCAACGCGTCTCTTTTCACACGCAGTAAAAAAAGCCACACTGTGGTGGCTTATAAAATCGAATAAAAACAAAAAGCTTACAACCCTAGCGCATACTTGAGCACTTGATGTTTCAGCGGTCCGGTATGCTCGGCCAGCTTAAGACCCAGGTTGCGCAGCAAGGCAACGGGTTTAAGATCATTGCTGAAGGCACAGTAAAACACATCCATCCCGGTCTGCATCATCAGGTTATCGGGTCTGCGCCGCCTCTGGTAGCGCTGGAGAACCGGCTCTTCGAACCAGAGCTCTCCACCGTGCGCCATTTCATCAAGCAGCACATCGACGTCTTTAAAGCCGAGATTCACTCCCTGCCCCGCCAGCGGATTAATGGTATGCGCGGCATCTCCCAGTAAAACGATCCCGTCTTTATAGTAAGACTGGGCGTGGCGCCGTGTCAGCGGAAAACTGCCTTTGTTCAGCACACGAACCGCACCGAGTTCAGCAGGAAATTCACTCCGCACCGCTTTTTCCAGTTGCTCCGCCGACATGGCAGATAACTGTTTGATCCGCTGCGGGCTGTCATACCAGACCAGCGATCCGTTGTGACCCGTCATCGGCAGGAAAGAACGAGGGCCGTGCGGCGTAAACTGCTGCCAGGTAATATCTTGCTGGGGCAGCGCGGTTTCAACATTGATCAGCATGCAATGCTGACGATAATCCCAGGCTGTAATGCCGATATTGGCCTGCTGGCGAACGCGGGAATTGGCACCATCGGCCCCAACCAACCAGCGGGTTTGCAGCACCTGACCGTTATCCAGTGTGACCTGGTACCCTTCATCAGCACGCTGAAAATGCGCTAAACGGGCAGGACAAATCAGTGACAGATTGGAAGAAGCGTCAAACGCCTGCCACAGACCCAACTGAATCAAGCGGTTCTCCACCATAAAGCCCAGCTCAGCTAAGCCAAGGTCACTGGCATGAAACCGGGTGCGGCATTCCGGGTGCTCCCAGGTTTCCAGACGCCGGAAAGGACACATCCTCATGGCCTGGATATGTGGCCATGCCCCCAGGCGGTTCAGCAGGGTGACCGACTGAGCAGAAATGGCTGACACACGCAGATCCATCTCCTGAGCGGCGTCAAAAGGCACCGGAGGCTGACCTTCAATCACCGCCACTCTGCGTCCCTGCCGGGCCATTCCCAATGCTGCTGCCGCACCCACCATGCCGCCGCCAGCAATCACAATATCAAACTGTTCCATGCAGGTATCTCATCTCATTACTCTGCCGACATTCTAACGGCTTTACGCGGGTTTACTACACTCAACACTTTCTGCGCTCGCTTTTCTGCCATCTTTGGTACTGAAGCTTGATCTGTGCCAATTGCCACCGGCCAGAGGTGCGCCTGCTGCTGATTTTATAATCAGCATGGATGATCTGGTCACGCCGTGTCGAAAGCAGTACAATACGCGGCTTGCAATTTAAGGCGGCCCCAGAGGCGATCTCTGACGCTGCAAACGCAACGTAAATGCACTGAATTAACACTACGAGTGAAGAGTTAGACATGGCGAAGAAACTGCTTATCAAAACCTGGGGTTGTCAGATGAATGAATACGATTCATCCAAGATGGCCGATCTTCTCAACGCCAATGGCGGTTATGAATTAACAGAAGAACCAGCAGAAGCCGATGTACTGCTACTTAACACCTGCTCTATTCGCGAAAAGGCACAGGAAAAAGTCTTCCACCAGCTGGGCCGCTGGAAAACGCTGAAAGACAAAAAACCCGGCCTGGTGATTGGCGTGGGCGGCTGTGTCGCCACTCAGGAAGGGGATTCCATCCGGCACCGTGCTCCCTATGTCGATGTGATCTTTGGTCCGCAGACGCTGCACCGTCTGCCTGAAATGATCAGCAAATCTCAGTCTTCCGATGCGCCGGTCATGGACATTTCTTTCCCGGAAATCGAGAAATTCGACCGTCTGCCTGAACCACGGGCCGAAGGCCCGACTGCGTTCGTGTCTATCATGGAAGGTTGTTCCAAATACTGTACTTTCTGTGTGGTGCCATACACCCGCGGTGAAGAAGTCAGCCGTCCGCTTGATGACGTGCTGTTTGAAATCGCTCAGCTGGCAGAGCAAGGCGTGCGTGAAGTGAACCTGTTGGGCCAGAATGTGAACGCCTTCCGCGGTGAGACACACGATGGCGAGATCGCGTCATTTGCTGAGTTATTGCGCCTGGTGGCAGCGATTGACGGTATCGATCGCATTCGTTATACCACCAGCCACCCGATTGAGTTCACCGACGACATCATTGCCGTCTATGAAGACACGCCGGAAGTCGTCAGCTTCCTGCACCTGCCGGTTCAGAGCGGTTCCGACCGTATCCTGGCAATGATGAAGCGACCTCATACCGCCATTGAGTATAAGTCGAAGATCCGCAAGCTGCGTAAAGCCCGTCCGGACATCACTATCAGCTCCGACTTTATCGTCGCTTTCCCGGGTGAGTCCGATCAGGACTTCCAGGACACCATGAAACTGATCCGCGATGTCGACTTTGACATGAGTTTCAGCTTCATTTATTCAGCCCGTCCGGGGACACCGGCGGCCGATTACCCTTGTGATCTGTCTGAAGACGTGAAGAAAGCGCGTTTGTATGAACTGCAGCAGCAGATCAATGCGCAGGCAATGCGCTACTCCCGTCAGATGCTGGACACTGAACAGCGCATTCTGGTGGAAGGGCCATCGAAAAAGAACATCATGGAGCTGCGCGGCCGGACTGAGAACAACCGTGTGGTGAACTTTGAAGGTTCAGTGGATTTGATCGGCCAATTTGTTGATGTCAAAATCACAGATGTCTTCAACAATTCCCTGCGTGGTGAGCTTGTCCGCACTGAAGCCGACATGAACCTGCGTATTGCCATGTCCCCCAGCGAGGTCATGGAGAAAACCCGTAAAGAAGATGAAATAGGTGTAGGCGTTTATACTCCTTAATAAGAGGACAGAAATTTCTGCCTGTGCCCAACTATTCCGGCCACCCGTCACAGTGGGTGGCCCACAGAGAGGCAAATCTTGAGCAAAATTATTACTGTTGAACTGAATCTCGAACCCGCCGATAACCACCGCCTGGCCAGCCTTTGCGGTCCTTTCGACGACAATATCAAGCAGCTGGAACGCCGTCTGGGCGTTGAAATTAACCACCGCAGCCACAATTTCAGCATTGTCGGTCAGCCACACACTGCCGAAGCCACCGCCAATATCCTTAAGAATCTGTATGTTGACACCGCACCAGTGCGCAACCAGATCCCGGATATTGAGCCTGAGCACATTCACCTGACCATTAAAGAATCGGGTGTGCTGGAGCAAGATGTGAGTTCAAGCATCCCTTACGGCAAAGAAATTCACATCAAGACCAAGAAAGGCGTCATCAAGCCGCGGACACCGAACCAGGCGCAGTACATTGCCAATATGGTCGGTCACGACATCACCTTCGGTATTGGTCCTGCCGGTACGGGGAAAACCTACCTGGCGGTTGCCGCTGCGGTTGATGCGCTGGAGCGCCAGGAAATCCGCCGTATTCTGCTGACCCGCCCTGCCGTGGAAGCCGGTGAAAAACTGGGCTTCCTGCCGGGAGATCTGAGCCAGAAGGTCGATCCGTATCTGCGCCCGCTTTACGATGCCTTGTTCGAAATGCTGGGTTTTGAGCGGGTAGAGAAACTGATTGAGCGTAATGTCATTGAAGTGGCACCGCTGGCGTACATGCGCGGCCGGACACTGAACGATGCCTTCATTATTCTTGATGAAAGCCAGAATACGACCGTAGAGCAGATGAAAATGTTCCTGACCCGGATCGGCTTTAACTCACGTGCCGTGATCACCGGGGATGTGACCCAGATCGACTTGCCGCGCGGGGCGCGATCCGGGCTGCGCCATGCCATTGAAGTGCTGGCCGATGTGGATGAAATCAGCTTTAACTTCTTCCAGGCCACTGACGTAGTACGTCACCCTGTGGTGGCTCGTATCGTCCAGGCGTATGAAGCCTGGGAGAGCGAAGATCAGAAACAACGAAAACTGGCTGAACAACGCCGTCGCGACCAACAGGAAGCGCGTCAGGCCAGCCCTGAAACGGAATAACCTTACAGATGGCTATTTATCTGGATTTACAGCTTGCCACCGCTGATGAGAGTGGCATGCCGGCTGAGGCTGACTTTCAGCGCTGGCTGGAAGCAGCGGTGAGCCCGTTTCAAACCGAAGCCGAAGTGACTGTGCGCTTGGTTGATGAAGCCGAAAGTCAGGCGCTCAACAGTGAATACCGGGGCAAAGACAAGCCGACCAATGTGCTGTCTTTCCCGTTTGAAGCGCCTCCGGGTGTGGAACTGGAGCTGCTGGGCGATCTGATTATCTGTCGTCAGGTGGTTGAAAGTGAGGCTCTGGAGCAGAGTAAACCCTTGTTTGCCCACTGGGCACATATGGTTGTACACGGCTCACTTCATCTGCTAGGTTATGACCATATTGATGACGAAGAAGCCGAAGAAATGGAAGCCCTGGAAACCGAGATAATGCAAGGTTTAGGGTTTGCCAATCCTTACGAAGCTGACCAATACTAACATCAGCTTGTGGCTGTCTTTGGCTAAGATACTGTCGGCTGCGCCTGTGGCGACGCCGACCTTCCGTGGCTCTGTCCACATATTTGAATAGAAAGCAATGAACGACGATAACCCCCAAAATTCTGACGGTCCGAGTCGAAAGACCTTCTTTGAACGTATTGGCCAGCTCTTTCAGGGCGAACCTCAGAATAAGGAAGAACTGGTCGATGTGATCCGTGATTCCGAAGAAAATGATCTGATTGATCATCACACACGCGACATGCTCGAAGGTGTGATCCAGATTTCTGAGATGCGGGTTCGGGATATCATGATTCCCCGCTCCCAAATGACCACCATAGAGCGTTCACAGAAGGTTGAAGACCTCATTGATATCATTGTTGATGCCCAGCACTCGCGCTATCCGGTCATCAGTGATGATAAAGACCACGTTGAAGGCATTCTTCTGGCTAAAGATCTGCTGCGCTACCTGCGCCCGGACAGCGAGCCATTTGACCTCAGCGCCATTCTGCGCCCGGCGGTTGTTGTGCCGGAGAGCAAGCGGGTCGATCGCCTGCTGAAAGAATTTCGGGAAGAACGCTACCACATGGCCATAGTGGTCGATGAGTTTGGTGGCGTATCCGGCTTGATCACCATTGAGGATATTCTGGAGCAAATCGTTGGTGAAATCGAAGATGAATTCGACGACGAGGAAGAACAGGACATCCGTCAGCTCAGTAAGCACACCTGGAATGTGAAGGCATTGACCACTATCGATGACTTCAACAAACTGTTCCAGACCAACTTCAGTGCTAACGATATCGACACCATAGGCGGACTGGTCATGACCAGCTTTGGTCACCTGCCTGCCCGTGGTGAAGTGGTCGAACTGGAAGGCTATGCGTTCAAAGTCACCGCCGCAGACAGCCGCCGGGTCATACAATTACAAGTGACAGTGCCGCAGGAGGCACACCAACCAACGATGACGCCCTGATGAGACGAATCGACAATCTAAACCTGACAGGACGGCTGCTACTGGCCGTCCCTTCCGGCGCACTGGCAACCCTGTCTTTCGCCCCTTATAAGCTCTGGTACCTCGCCCCGCTCTCCCTGATTATTTTCTTTACCCTGCTGCAGAATCAACGCCCTAAAACCGCCTTCTGGACAGGTTTGTCATGGGGGTTAGGATTATTCGGCAGTGGTGTTTGGTGGGTCCATGTCAGCATTGCCGACTTTGGCGGCATGCCCGTGATTGCCGGTCTGTTCCTGATGGTGCTGCTGGTCGGTTATCTGGCGCTCTACCCTGCTGTGTTTGGCGCCTTGTTTGCCCGGTTCGGTCAGGGCAGGCCTTTCCACCAGCTGATGCTGCTGGGGCCGGTTTTCTGGCTGCTGCTGGACTGGGTCAGAGGCTGGTTGTTTACCGGCTTTCCCTGGTTGTGGATGGGTTACGGGCAAATTCACGGCCCGCTGGCCAGTTTCGCGCCGATCCTGGGGGTTGAAGGTCTGACGCTCGCACTGGTGCTGAGCTGTGGCGCGCTGGTCGCCGCCGGTTATTACCGCAACTGGCGCCCCTTGAGCGTGCCGGTACTGGTCTTGCTGCTGGCGTATCAGGCGAAAGGCATTGAATGGGTTCAGCCTGAACCATACAAACCGGTCAAGGTCGCGCTGGTGCAAGGCAATGTCCCGCAGGCTCTGAAGTGGCAGCCTGAGCAGCGCTGGCCAACCCTGATGAAATATTTAGATCTCACCCGAGAAAACTGGGATGCCGATATTATCATCTGGCCGGAAGCGGCAATTCCCGCCCTGGAAAAACAGGTAGAGACCTTCCTCAGTCATCTCGATGAAGCCGCCCGTTTAAATCAAAGTGCTGTGATTACAGGTGTGCTTGATAAAACCGAACAGGGTGAGTTTTTCAACAATATACTGACGCTGGGTGTCAACCGTGACGGTGAGTATCACTACGATAGCGCCAGCCGGTACAGCAAGCACCATTTGCTGCCGTTTGGTGAATTTGTGCCTTTCGGTGATTTACTGCGCCCGATTGCTCCGTTTTTCAATCTGCCGATGTCATCGTTCAGCCGCGGCAGTTTTGTCCAGACTAATCTGGAAGCCAAAGGTTATGCGCTGGCCCCGGCTCTGTGCTATGAAATCGCCTTCAGCGAGCAGGTTCGCCAGAATGTGGGTATGGACACTGACATGCTGCTGACCTTGTCCAATGACGCCTGGTTCGGCCGCTCGATTGGCCCGCATCAGCACATGGAAATCGCCCAGATGCGGGCTCTGGAGACAGGTAAACCTTTGCTGCGTGCCACTAACACAGGCGTGACAGCCGTTGTTGATCACCAGGGTCAAATCATTGCAGAGCTGCCACAGTTCGAAACCGGCGTACTGCGTGCCACTGTAACCCCGACCAAGGGCCTGACACCCTACACCACGCTGGGCAGCTGGCCATTGTACTTGTATTTACTCTGGTCCGTTGCCGTTTCCTGGCTGCTGATTAAACGCCGCCGGGGCGATTTCAGGGACACTTCCCCGCAAGAAGGCGTCCATTAAATCAAACGCAGATCCAACCAGACAGGGAGCAACCAGCTCCCTGTCGCTTGTCAGCGGCAGCTGTTTTACGGCGCCAGAGGCTGACGGGTGAACTGGGTGTGCCCGCACTTAGTACAGGGCTCAATCGTCCGCACGTGCGTGTACTGTTCATGATGTCCGCACTGCTCGCAGACCAGATTACCCAGGCCGACCACTTCACCGGCTTTATAGATGCCCTGATGCTTGATATCGTCCATGACCTCTAACCATTCCAGCTGGGTCTTATCGGTCACCTCAGCCAGCCCCTCCCAAATCGTCTCGGTCACCAGTTTGTAAAACGGGCTTTCAGAGAAAGGGGTCGGGCTTTCCTGCACGTTTTGCCCGAATTCTTTCAGATCCCGTTTGAAATACGCACGGATCAGCGCCAGTTCATCTTTGGTCATGTCACTGGCCGCGGTGCGATACTTTTCACTGGTATCAATCCAATGTTTCAGCTCATCAGGGCTATGCTTGAGGGCTTCCGTGATCTCTTCCAACATGGATTCATACGCATCTTTTTCTTTAGCCATGTGAGTTTCTCCTAGGCTTAATCCGCCGGACATAGGCACCCTGACACATAGTGCCGGGTCAGTAACCAGTCCGGCACGGGCAATCCGTGGCTGAATGATGATAATAACCGGCCTATTCGGCCTCAGCTATTGTTGCTACCTTTACCTTTAGTTATTCTATGTCGATTATTTTGACTGTGTTTGTATTAACTCACAACGATTCCGGAAGTCATCGATGCAAGAACAATACCGTCCACAGGACATTGAACCTAAAGTTCAAGCACATTGGGACAACAACCAAACCTTTGTTGTAAGTGAAGACCCTAATAAAGAAAAATTCTACTGTCTCTCCATGTTCCCGTACCCAAGTGGACGTCTGCACATGGGTCACGTGCGTAACTACACCATCGGTGATGTGATTTCCCGTTATCAGCGCCTGCAGGGCAAGAATGTGATGCAGCCAATCGGCTGGGACGCATTCGGCCTGCCAGCAGAAAATGCCGCGGTGAAGAACAACACCGCCCCGGCGCCGTGGACTTACGAAAACATCGACTACATGAAGAACCAGCTGAAATTACTGGGCTTTGGTTACGACTGGAACCGTGAGTTTGCTACTTGCACCCCGGAATACTACCGCTGGGAGCAGGAATTCTTTACCAAGCTGTATAACAAAGGCCTGGTCTATAAGAAAACCTCTTCCGTCAACTGGTGCCCGAATGACCAGACAGTGCTGGCCAACGAGCAGGTTGAAGACGGCTGCTGCTGGCGTTGTGATACCCCGGTAGAGCAAAAAGAAATTCCGCAGTGGTTTATTAAAATCACAGCCTACGCCCAGGAACTGCTGGACGATCTGGACAACCTGGAAGGCTGGCCTGAGATGGTCAAAACCATGCAGCGCAACTGGATTGGCCGCTCTGAAGGTGTTGAGCTGTCCTTCGCCGTTGAAGGCCAGGACACGCCGCTGGAAGTCTATACCACACGTCCGGACACCCTAATGGGAGTGACTTACGTCGGCATTGCCGCCGGTCATCCTCTGGCTGATCTGGCTGCCAAGAACAATCCTGCGCTGGCTGCCTTCATTGAAGAGTGTAAGAACACCAAAGTGGCAGAGGCCGAACTGGCTACCATGGAGAAGAAAGGCATGGCCACTGGCCTGTATGCCGTTCACCCTCTCAATGGCCGCCGCGTGCCGGTTTACGTCGCGAACTTCGTGCTGATGGACTACGGCACAGGCGCCGTGATGGCGGTCCCTGCCCACGATCAGCGCGACTTTGAATTCGCCACCAAATACGGCCTGGATATCGTCCCGGTTATCAAGCCGGCCGACGGCAGCGAACTGGATGTCAGCGAAGCCGCTTACACCGAAAAAGGCGTCTTGTTCGACTCGGGCGAATTCGACGGTCTGGATTTCCAGGCGGCGTTCGATGCGATTGCCGCCAAGCTGGAAGCCGAAGCTAAAGGCAAGAAAACCGTCAACTTCCGCCTGCGTGACTGGGGGGTTTCCCGCCAGCGTTACTGGGGCGCACCGATTCCTATGGTTACCACCCCAGACGGCGAAGTCCACCCTGTCCCTGCCGATCAGCTGCCGGTGATCCTGCCGGAAGATGTGGTAATGGACGGTGTGACAAGCCCGATCAAAGCCGACAAGAGCTGGGCAGAAACCACCTTTAACGGTGAACCGGCGCTGCGTGAAACCGATACCTTCGACACCTTTATGGAATCGTCCTGGTATTACGCGCGTTACTGTTCACCGCAAGCTGACGAAATGCTGGACTCTGATGCCGCCAACTACTGGCTGCCGGTTGACCAGTACATCGGCGGTATTGAGCACGCCTGTATGCACCTGCTCTACTCTCGCTTCTTCCACAAACTGCTGCGCGACAGCGGTATGGTGACCAGCGACGAGCCGTTCAAACAGCTGTTATGCCAGGGTATGGTGCTGGCAGATGCCTTCTACTACACCAGTGACAAAGGCGCCAAAGTCTGGGTATCGCCAACAGAGGTGACGCTGGAGCGTGACGAAAAAGGCCGCATTACCAAAGCCACTGACGAGCAAGGTAACGAACTGGTGCACTCCGGCATGACCAAGATGTCGAAGTCGAAAAACAACGGCATCGACCCGCAGGAAATGGTTGATAAGTACGGTGCGGATACCGTTCGTCTGTTCATGATGTTCGCCTCACCGGCCGATATGACGCTGGAGTGGCAGGAGTCTGGCGTGGAAGGCGCCAACCGCTTCCTGAAACGTGTCTGGAAACTGGTCTTTGAACATACCGCCAAAGGTGCGGTCGAAGCACTGGATGCTTCAGCACTGAACGCCGATCAGAAAGCGCTGCGCCGCGATGTGCACAAAACCATCGCCAAAGTCAGCGATGATATTGGCCGTCGTCAGACATTCAACACAGCTATCGCAGCTATCATGGAACTGATGAACAAGCTGGGTAAAGCGCCGCAAGACAGCGCCCAGGATCGCGCCCTGCTCGACGAGGCGCTGAAAGCGGTGGTCCGTATGCTGTACCCAATCACCCCGCATATCTGCTTTGAGCTGTGGCATGCACTGGGTGAGTCTAAGGTGGATCATGCAGACTGGCCGGTTGCCGATGACCAAGCCATGGTGGAAGATGAGAAACTCATCATAGTTCAGGTTAACGGCAAGCTGCGCGCCAAGCTGACTGTCGCGGCAGATGCCGGCAAAGATCAGGTAGAAGCGCTGGCACTGTCAGACGAGAACGTCACCAAATTCACCGACGATAAAACCATTCGTAAGGTGATTTACGTACCGGGCAAGCTGCTGAACATTGTTGCCAACTAACAGGCATACCAACAACGCCTTCCCAGTGGGAAGGCGTTTTCTCTTTCACTCTTGAATTTGTTACTAAGGAGTAGACACGGTGAGCGCAGCGTCATCTCTTCTGTCCCGTTTCCGTCTGGTCTTTGTCGTCGTACTGGCGCTGGCCACTGCATCATGCGGCTTCCATTTACGTGGTAACTACATGCTGCCCGACGATATTGCCCGCCTGTCTCTGACCAGCTTTGATAAATACGGCCCTCTGACCCGTATGGTGAAATCCCAGTTCAAACTGCACGGTATTGAAGCCGTACCGCCATCGTCTCAGGTGCCCAATCTGCATCTGATCAGTGAATCTCAGGGCTCACGCACCTTATCCTTGTACCAGAACAGCCGTGCCGCCGAATACGAACTGACTTATACCGTCAGCTATCAGGTGGTGGTGCCTGAAAAAGGGGCCAAGCGCTTTACCACCAAAGTGAACCGCAGCTTTCTGGATAACCCGTTAACCGCACTGGCAAAGTCGGTGGAACGCGATATGTTGCTCGATGAAATGCGCCAGCAGGCTTCGCGCCAGATTATGCGTCAGCTTGCCCGTCTGACCGCCGATCTGAACCAGTCAGACTCTGACGATGCCGAACGTCCTGCCAGCGACGCCAGCGGCAGTGTCACCACCATTGAAACAGAAACCGATGCCGATAAACAGGCCGCAGATCGGATGTTCGACACCATGGACAGCACGGCGCAATGAGGATCTACCCGGAACAATTGGCTGAGCGGTTAAAACAGGGGTTATCCTCCGCTTACCTGCTTGCTGGTAACGAACCTTTACTGTTACAGGAAACGGCTGACCGGGTGCGGCAACAGGCCAAAGAGGCCGGTTTTCTCGAGCGCCACAGCTACAGCATAGATAATCAGCTGGACTGGAATGAAGTGCTGGATAATTGCCAGGCGCTGAGTTTGTTCTCTTCACGCCAGATCATCGAACTGACCATGCCAGACAGCGGTATCACGGCGGCTCAGGCCAAATCACTGCAAACGGTGATTGATGCCTTACACCCGGATATCCTGCTGCTGGTGCAGGGCCCGCGTCTCAATAAAAAACAAGAAAGCAGCGCCTGGTTTAAAGCGCTCACGGCTCAGGGGATGTATGTGCCCTGCAATACGCCTGACGCCCGTCAGTTGCCCCGCTTCATCCAGCAACGTTGTCAGCAACTGGGGTTGAATGCCGATGCAGAAACCATACAGATCCTGGCGCAGTGGCATGAAGGTAACCTGCTGGCACTGGCACAGAGCCTGCACAAACTCACCCTGATTTATCCTGACGGCACCCTGACCGTGCCCCGGATTCAGGAAGCGCTCAGCCGCCATAACCACTACACCCCGTTTCAGCTGCTGGATGCCTTACTGGCCGGTCAGGCAAAACGCAGTCAGCGCATTGTGCGCCAGCTCGAAGCCGAAGGGGTGGAAGCTATTATTATTCTGCGTACCTTGCAACGTGAACTGACCCAGCTGTACCGCATGCAGGAAATGGGTAAGCAGGGAATTCCCCTGAACCGGATCCTCGAAAATTTTCGGGTGTGGCAAAACCGGCGTGAACTCTATGTGGGTGCCTTGCACCGATTGCCCTTACCTGCCCTGCTAAAAGCAATCCAACAACTCAGCCAGCTTGAACGCCTGGCTAAAACTGACTATGACACCAGTGTCTGGCCCGGCTTAAGCACATTATGCGCCATGATGTGCGGGCTAAGTAAGGGCTTACCTTTACAGTCACACTGACGCCGCTGGCAAATTATTGTTAAAACTGGCTGATGCTCAAAAAATCTGTACATCACGGCACCATGCAAGCGTCAGCCAGAATTGAGCATGGTATACTCCAGCGTTAAAATGTGAACCCGATCGGCTCACCTGACTCTAATAACAAGAGAAGACTGAATTGAGGGAGACCCCTTTGCAGCTACAAGAACTACACGACTTCATCATTGACAAAATTGATGACATGAAAGCCCTGGACATAGTTACTCTGGATGTTCGCGGCAAATCCAGCATTACTGATCTCATGGTCGTTTGTACCGGTACTTCAAACCGCCACGTCGCTTCGATTGCAAACAATGTCAACACAGCTTCCAAACTGATAGACTTCCCACCCTTTGGTATCAGTGGCGAAGAAGACGCTGAGTGGGTCGTGGTTGATTTGGGAAGCGTCATGCTGCACATCATGCAAGAAGATGCGCGTCAGCTTTACCAACTGGAGAAGCTTTGGGGCTAACTGACGGATGAAGTTGCAACTGATTGCGGTCGGCACAAAAATGCCTAAATGGGTAGAAACCGGCTTTGAGGAATACCGCCGCCGTTTTCCTAAAGATATGCCGCTGGAGCTGATTGAAATTACAGCCGGCAAACGGGGTAAAAATGCTGATATTGCCCGCATTCTGCAAAAAGAAGGCGAGGCCATGCTGGCTGCCGTTGCCAAAGGCAACCGCATTGTCACCTTAGATATTCCGGGCAAACGCTGGGACACAGAACAACTGGCCGATCAGATGGAAAGCTGGAAACTGGACGGCCGGGATGTGTCTATACTGATTGGCGGACCCGAAGGTCTGGCGCCGGCCTGTAAAGCCGCTGCTGAGCAAAGCTGGTCCCTGTCTCCGTTAACGCTGCCACATCCGCTGGTGCGTATTGTGATGGCCGAAAGCCTTTACCGGGCCTGGAGCATCACAGCCAACCACCCATACCACAGGGAATAAACGGCATGCGCAGAAAGCGACTTCAGATCCGGGATCATCAGGCCGAATCGTCTCTGTTTTTCAGACGAGCTGTCTTCTCCTTTGTCGGTATCTTTGCGTTGATTGGTGTACTGATTGCGAACCTGTATCACATTCAGGTTCGTGAGTTTGAAGATTATCAGACCCGCTCCAATGACAACCGCATCAAAATTGTTCCCGTCTCGCCTAACCGCGGCATGATTTACGACCGCAACGGCGTATTACTGGCCGAAAACAGGCCGGTGTATTCGCTGGAAGTGGTCACAGAGAAAGTCCCGGATCTGGATGATACCTTTGGCCGTCTGAAATCGCTGCTGGGGATCACAGAGGAAGAGATTGAGCGCTTTGACAAAGAGCGTCGTCGTACCCGGCGTTTTAACTCTGTGCCGCTGCGTAACCAGCTGACCGAAAAAGAAGTCGCCCTTTTCTCCGTTAATCAGCACCGTTTTCCGGGTGTTGAGGTTAAAGCCTACCTGAAACGTTACTACCCTTACGGTGACGCGCTCACCCATGTCCTTGGTTATGTTGCCAAAATCAATGACAGGGACTTAGAAATGCTGGACAGGGAAGATCGCCTGAACAACTACAAGGCCACCCGGGATATCGGCAAGCTGGGCATTGAAAAATACTATGAAGACTTGCTGCACGGCACCTCAGGCTACCAGGAAGTCGAAGTCAACAGCCGCGGCCGTATTATCCGCACCCTGAAATATGTACCGCCTGTGCCAGGCAAAGATCTGCGCCTGAATCTGGATATTGGCTTGCAGCTGTATGTGAAAGAGCTGCTGACTGAAAAGAAAATCGACCCGGAAACCGGCGAAGAATTCACCAAGGTGAAGCGGGGGTCTGTGGTGGTGATGGATCCGAAAGATTCCTCCGTGCTCGCTATGGTGTCCAGCCCGAGTTATGACCCGAATCTGTTCGTACATGGCATTTCTTCGAAACAGTACAGCGAATTACTCAATGACAAAGACAGGCCGCTGGTGAACCGGGTTACTCTGGGGATTTATCCGCCGGCTTCCACCGTCAAACCGGCGATTGCTGTGGCGGCTTTAGCCGAAGGCGTTATCACCACACGGACGACACGCAACGATCCTGGCTACTGGAAAATCCCGAACACCAACAGCCGGCCATTCCGTGACTGGCTGCGCTGGGGTCACGGTAAAGTGAGCATTCACAAAGCCATTGAAGAGTCAGTCGATACCTTTTTCTATCAGATTGCCTATGACATGGGGATCGACAGGCTGTCTACGTGGATGAGCAAGTTTGGCTACGGTGAATATACCGGGATTGATATTGCGGAAGAAAGCAAAGCCAACATGCCTACCCGCGAATGGAAACAGGCCCGTTTCCGCCAGCCCTGGTATCAGGGCGACACCATTCCTGTCGGGATCGGACAAGGTTACTGGACATCGACGCCACTGCAGATAGCTAAAGCCACCACAGTGCTGGTCAATGACGGCGTCGTCAGAGCACCGCATTTGCTGAAAAGTATCATGGATGCCGACGGTGAAACCCCCGCCAAATATGAAGTTTTCCCGCCCATTACCGGCGTCGATCCGAAATACTGGCAGGTCGCCAAAGATGGTATGTACCGGGTACTGCATGGCAGTCGCGGCACAGCAAGACGCGCTTTCTATGGCGCAGAGTACAAGGCTGGCGGCAAATCCGGTTCAGCCCAGGTTTTCGGCCTGGCTGAAGATGAAGAATACAATGCCGAAGAGCTTGAAGAACATTTGCGAGATCACGCGCTGTTCACCGCTTTTGCCCCCTTTGAGCACCCTGAATACGTAGTGGCAATGGTGCTTGAAAATGCCGGCGGCGGTTCCAGTAATGGCGGTCCGGTCGCAAGGCAGATTTTCGACCATATGCTGCTTAATCACGATGACAAAGATAAATCGACATTGGCTGAGGTTTCGCAATGAGTATCATGGCAGCGGCAGGCAGCAAAGCCACCTTGAGTGATCGCCTGCATATCGACGTTCCTTTATTACTGGGGATCCTGACGCTGATGGGATTCGCCCTGGTCGTCATGTACAGTGCCAGCGGCCAGAACCTTGACATGATGGAACGCCAGGCGGTCCGTATGCTGCTGTCTCTGGCGGTGATGTTCATCCTGGCCCAGATTGCCCCTCGCCACTATGAAGCCTGGGCGCCCTATCTGTTCGGGGTCGGCTTACTGCTGCTGGTGGGAGTACTGCTGGTGGGCGAAATTTCCAAAGGGGCACAACGCTGGCTGGATCTGGGCGTCGTCCGTTTCCAGCCCTCTGAATTGATCAAGCTGGCCGTCCCCTTGATGGTGGCCCGTTTTATCGGAAACCACCCGCTGCCCCCCAGCCTGAAAAATATCATCATCGCAACCCTGATGATTTTCGTGCCAACCATTCTTATTGCCAAACAACCCGATCTGGGCACATCGATCCTGATCGCCGCATCCGGGGTATTTGTGCTTTTTCTGTCCGGCATCAGCTGGCGGATTATTATTTTTGCCGGCATGCTGATCGGTGCGTTCATCCCGGTGCTCTGGTTCTTCCTGATGCACGATTATCAGCGCACCCGGGTGCTGACACTGTTTAATCCGGAGTCTGATCCACTCGGTGCGGGTTATCACATCATTCAGTCAAAAATTGCCATTGGCTCGGGCGGTATTACCGGCAAAGGCTGGCTCCACGGCACCCAGTCACAGCTGGAGTTTTTACCGGAACGTCACACCGACTTCATTTTTGCCGTCATCGCCGAGGAATGGGGATTGTCCGGGGTCATCGGCCTGCTGGCCCTGTATCTGTTCGTGATCGGCCGCGGGCTGCTGCTGGCCAGCCGGGCACAAACCGCCTTTGGCCGTATGATGGCAGGCAGTATCGTATTGAGCTTTTTTGTTTATGTATTCGTCAATATTGGCATGGTCAGTGGTTTATTGCCTGTGGTCGGTGTTCCCCTGCCCCTGGTCAGCTACGGCGGTACCTCCATGGTCACCCTGATGGCAGGTTTCGGTATCCTGATGTCTATCCACACCCACAGAAAAATGTTGTCCAAGGCTAACTGATGCACACAGTGTCCAAATCACTCGCTTTTTCACTCAGTGTCACCCTGCTCATGGCAGGGTGCAGCACCACTCACTCAGATCGCTATCAGATAAAAGATGACCGCGCGCCAGAGCGTTCCCCTACCCTGGATCACATTGAAGATGCACAGCCAAGGTACGAGCCCAAAAGTCTGGCCGGCAACAAGGATTACACGCTGAGAGGCCAGGCCTACACCATTGTCTCGGCCGAGCAGCCTTTTAGCGAAGAAGGGCTGGCCTCATGGTACGGCAAAAAGTTTCATGGTCACAAAACGTCTAACGGCGAAATTTATGACATGTATTCAATGACAGCAGCGCATAAAACCTTGCCGTTACCCAGCTATGTCAGAGTCACCAATACCAGTAATGGCAAAAGTGCCATTGTCCGGGTCAACGACCGCGGCCCGTTCCATGAAGGGCGTATCATAGATCTCAGTATGGCAGCAGCCACCAAACTGGACGTGGTGGGTCACGGTACGGCGCCAGTCAAAATTGAGCTGTTGCAGATGCCCCAGCCAGATTCAACCGCGGAATGGCAAAGCGCAAATCCCAAATGGTTTTTTGTGCAATTGGCGGCCTTCAGTGATCTCAATAAAGCCCAGCTCGCCGCCCAGAAGCTCAAATCAGAGTTAAATACCCAGGTGGATGTCAAAAAAGCCGAGTCCGCTGCCGTCTATCGGCTTCGCCTGGGTCCGTACCTCGACTCAGGTGAAGCCGAGATACAGAGAAATAAAGCCAGGGCGAGCCAATTCCCGGAAGCCTTTGTCGTTTCAGAACAACGTGAATTGAACTAATTTGTCAGGGCAAAGTCTGACAAAAGAATGTAAAAATTTCACAAGATTCCTCAATGAACCACTATTCCTCTGGTTGAGAACTGTTTAAACAAGCTCAATCTGATATAGTGGTTCCAATTTTTTGATATCCGTAACCCAAGTAACATATATCATGAATAAATCTGCTGCATTTTTTCGCTCTGTCGCTGTTTCAACCGCTTTACTGACTAGTCTTTCAGCGGCCGCGGCGCCCGCCGTCGTTCCAGAAGCCCCGCAGATAGCCGCTAAAGGTTATGTCCTGATGGATTACCATTCAGGCAAAATTCTTGCCGGGCAACAAGAATACGATAAGATTCCACCTGCAAGCCTGACTAAAATGATGACCAGTTATGTGATCGGTCAGGAAATCAAACGCGGTAACATCTCTATGGATGATACTGTTGTGATCAGCAAAAATGCCTGGGCAAAAAATTTCCCGGGCTCATCAAAAATGTTCATTGAAGTAGGCAGCGAAGTAAAAGTCGCTGACCTTAATCGCGGCATTATTATTCAGTCCGGCAATGATGCCTGTGTGGCCATGGCTGAACATGTCGCCGGTTCAGAAGACTCGTTCGTTGATCTGATGAATGGCTGGGCCAAATCGCTGGGCATGGATTCAACACACTTCGCCAATGTACACGGTCTGGACAACGACAAACTGTACACCACGCCTTATGACATGGCCTTGCTGGCACAGGGTCTGATCCGTGATGTGCCGGATGAGTTTGCCATCTATAAAGAAAAATCATTCCGTTACAACGGTATTGAGCAGTTTAACCGTAACAGCCTGCTGTGGGACAAAAGCCTCAATGTTGACGGCCTGAAAACCGGCCACACAGACAACGCGGGTTACAGCCTGGTCAGTACCGCCACTGAAGGTCAGATGCGCCTGATTGCGGTCGTGATGGGCACCAAAAGCGCCAATGCCCGTAAGGCTGAGAGTAAAATTCCAGACCGATTT
>NZ_JASJOJ010000071.1:0-18514 GCF_038519165.1 Photobacterium sp. SP02 | reverse complement strand
GCAAAAACGGCATCAGCGTCATTTCCGGCAGCTTGCGTGACTTGCCTGGCGGCGATGTTTTTTCTGAATCCGCTTTCGGCATAAAAGTCGGTTTGGGCAGCCAGCAGGCGCCCAGCAAGGCAATCACTGGAAATGCGGTCATCAGCATCAGTGGTGCATAGGTGTGCAGTTGTAAAGCTCCCATTGCCAGCAAAGGACCAATCAGCCGCCCTGTGCTCAGCCCGATGCTGACGGACGTGATGGCTTGCAGGCGGTTGCCTTCACCGCATAGTAATATCGCCCAGTGCTGACTGGCCGGCACCATACCTGCCACAGTACAGCCGTAAATGATACGCGCCAGTACAAGCCCAGCTAACCATAAATAGGTGTGTTCACTGAATGCATGACTTAATGCAGTAAAAATCAATAACAGTAAAAAGCTGATTGCCATACCTGATAACGCCTGCAGGACAACCATCTTGGGACCGTTCCGGTCACTGAAACTGCCCCAGAACGGTGCTGAAGGCAGGAACAGAAAGCTGCCAATCGCAATCACAATCGACCAGGTGGGTAAGCCAAATGCGGAGTGTTCAACAAGAAAGGGCAGTGATACTAGTAAACCGTTCTGTCCGATACCCATCAAGGCAGTGATAAGCCCGATAAGAGTAAGGTGAAGGCGATGTTGAGTTCGGCTGGTATCGTGCGTCATGTTTCCGTCCTGACTGGAAATGAGTATGGAAATCAGGTGATATAAAAATAAAGGAGAAGTGTTCTCGTTCTCACTTGAGAACGGTGACGGGTATCCTACATCTAATTAATGGTTGTGAAAACTATTATCATTAACAGTAGGCTGTGATAAAGTTCGTGCACTCTGTTGTGCAACACATTACCGCATTCATGTATCAACTCATTGACGCTGCCTTTGATGTGGACGGGAAACGGATTCTTCATCCTACGTCACTGGCCTTTGAACCCGGAAAAGTCACTACTTTGCTTGGCCATAATGGTTGTGGCAAATCCACTCTGATGAAACTGCTCAGCCGGCAAAACGTGCCTGCTGCAGGGCAAGTTCTGCTCAAGGATCAGCCTGTTCAGCAGTTTGACAGCAAAACATTTGCGCTCAATGTCGCTTATCTGCCTCAGCATCCACCGATCACAGATGGTGTGACAGTGCGCGAACTGGTGTGTTTTGGCCGGTATCCCTGGAAAGGCGCATTCGGCCGTTACAGCCAGAACGATTATCAGTTGGTCGATGAAGCGATTGAGAGAGTGGGGCTGACCCACTTTGCTGATCGTTTTGTGGCTACCTTGTCTGGCGGCGAAAGACAGCGGGCCTGGGTCGCTATGTTGCTGGCACAACAGAGCAAATGTATTTTGCTGGATGAACCAACTTCTGCGTTGGATGTCGCTCACCAATATGAATTACTGCATTTAATCAGGGAATTGAACCTCAGTCTTGGACTGACTGTCATCATGGTGTTGCATGATGTCAACATGGCAGCTAAGTTCAGCGACCACTTAATTGCTTTGTATTCAGGCAAAGTGATCGCACAAGGGGCGCCAGAAGAGATGATGACCACTGATGTTCTCAAGAAGATATATGGCATGGAGCTGGCGCTGTTTTCACATCCGCAAACCGGCCAGCCAATCAGTTACATTCCATAGCAATAAAAACAGGGAAAGACCGTGAGAAAGACTATCGCATTGCTTTTTACCGTACTGACTTTTCAGAGTCAGGCGATGACGATAAAGCACGAGTTAGGCGAAACAGAATTTGCTGAGCCGCCGGAAAAAGTGGTGGCACTGGACTGGGCACTGACAGAAACCGTGCTGAGTCTGGGAGTGACACCCGCAGGTGTTGCGGATAAAGACGGTTACCTTACCTGGGTAGGCGAACCGGCATTGCCCGATTCAGCGATGAATGTCGGCTCACGGCGTGAACCTAATCTGGAACTGCTGGCAGAGATGCAGCCAGATGTCATTCTGGTCAGCAATCACATGAGCCCGGTTTATCAGCAGTTAAATGCCATTGCACCAACACTGGTGTATACCATTTACAGCGATTCGAAAACACCGCTTGCCAATGCCGTCAAGGTGACTCAGCAATTAGGGAAAGTGCTGGGTAAAGAACAAAAAGCGCAATCTGTGATTGAAACTGTATCGGCTCGTCTCAAGCAAAACGGTGACAAAGTCCTTGCTTCGGATGCAGGGCAAAAGCCTTTGATGTTTATTCGGTTTATCAATGATAAAACCCTGCGTATTCACAGTGACGGCTCTCTGGCTCAGGACACGATTACGGCGATGGGTTTGAAAAACGATTGGCAAGAGCCGACCAATCTGTGGGGATTTACCACAGCCGGTATCGAAAAAATGGCTGAGCATCAAAACACGAATGTGATGATTTTCGGCCCGTTGAAAGCGGATGAGCGAAAGAAGCTGACCCAATCACCACTCTGGCAGGTGATGGCGTTTACCCGTTCGGATTCCGTTTATGAACTGCCCGCGATCTGGACCTTTGGTGGTTTAGTCTCAGCGCAGCGCTTCAGCGATTTCATTACTCAAAAACTGACACAGAACTAATGCCGTCCCAGGTTACTTTGATGGATTCATTGCTGCGCCCGGTTCAACAAGCCCGGCTGCTGTTGATTATACCGGGCCTGATAGTCGTTATTGGCTATCTGCTTAATCTTACCGTGCCTTATTCGCAAGGGCTGCCGTTACTCTGGGAAACGCTGCTCAATTACGATCCCACCAATTACCAGCACATTATTGTTAACCTGACGTATTTGCCTCGCCTGGTGGTGGCCGTGTTATGCGGCTTTTCACTGGCCGTTGCAGGGGCTGTCATGCAGTTTGTGTTACGCAACCCCATTGCATCGCCAACGACCCTGGGTGTGGCCTCGGGTGCCGAGCTGGGTATGGTACTGGGTATCTTGTTATTGCCGGCATCTTTAGCAACACCTTCATTTTTTCCTGCGTTTCTGGGCGGATCTCTGGCTACGGCTCTGGTATTTCTGCTGTCAGCTAAACGGGGGTTCGCGCCTGTTCATATGGTGCTGGCGGGCATGGTGATCAGCCTGTTTTTTGGCTCTGTCAATACCATGCTGTTGCTGCTTCATGAGCAGACTTTATCGTCTGTCTTTGTCTGGGGTGCGGGTACGCTGAATCAAAACGGGTGGGGTACAGTCACAACTTTGCTGCCAATGACGCTCTTACCGCTGGCTGCCTTGATGTTATTGCAGCGCCCGTTAGCGTCTTTGCAACTGGGCGATGGCGTTGCTCGCTCGCTGGGCATAAACGTTAAACAGATTAAAGTGCTGTGTCTGGGGCTGGCCATTTTTATGACGGCAAGCGTGGTCAGCGAAGTAGGGCTGATAGGTTTTGTCGGCATCGTTGCACCAGCCATTGCCCGTATGCTGGGTAGCCGGAAGTTGCATCAGAATATTCTGCTCAGTGGGGTGATTGGTTCGCTGATGCTGCTGCTGGCAGATCTCATTATTCAGCCGTTCTCTGGTGTCGGCGGCGAGATGCTGCCAACGGGTGCCATGACCGCCTTGCTGGGGTCACCGTTTTTACTTTGGCTGCTGAGGCGAAAAACCTTACAGTCCGAGCTCAGAGCCAGGGATGAAAGTACCACTCACTACCATCAGCGTGATTTTAAGAAGACCGTGCTGATTTTATCTGTGTTTGCAACTTTATGTTTGATCCTGGCGATCACCGTGGGCCAGGGGCAGCAAGGCTGGTCCGTGGCTTTTACGGGCGCTGTCTGGGAGTACCGTTTCCCACGGGTGGCTGTGGCTCTGCTTGCGGGCATTGGTCTGGCACTGGCAGGTACGATTATTCAGCGTGTGACAACCAACCCCATGGCAAGCCCTGAAGTCTTGGGTATCAGTTCAGGAGCCGCTCTGGCACTGGTTATCGGTGCATTGCTTGGTATTTCCGTTGAACGTCATGAACAAGTCATGCTGGGTACGGCGGGGGCGTTGCTCGTAACTGCAGTGATCTGGCTGATGGGCAAGAAGCATCAGTTTGCACCCACTCAGACTTTGCTGACAGGTATTGCATTAAGTGCCGGCCTTGATGCTTTCCTGCGCATCGCGATGTCCTCGGGGCAGGATAATGTCCGCGCTTTGCTGACCTGGCTTTCCGGATCCACCTATTTGGTTTCAGCTCAGGATGTCACCTTACTAGCTATCGGTGTCGGCGGGCTGCTGATAGTCACTTTGTCGCTGAGTCGCTGGCTCGACCTGATCGGGCTGGGTGAAGTCAGTGCAACCAGTGTTGGCCTTGATTGCCGGCGAGTCAGGCAGTTATTGCTGTTACTGGTTGCGGGTTTGACAACGCTTTGTACTATCGTGATTGGTCCATTGAGTTTTGTCGGGCTACTCGCCCCGCATATGGCCCGCACCCTCAACCAGTACACGGCCAACCGACAATTGATTGTTGCCTGTTTACTGGGCGGCTGCCTGATGATGGTTGCCGATTGGATAGGGCGAAACCTATGGTTCCCCTGGCAATTTCCCGCCGGCCTGCTCGCCTCAGTGATAGGCGGCGGCTACTTCTTGTATTTGATGCGAAAGTAAATATCCCTGTCCCACATATAACATTGGGCCCTAAAAAAGTTCAAATCACATTGAACTTTTTTAGGAATGCTTATGGAAATAAAGTGGCAAATGAGTATGATTATCAAAATCTGTATTGATAGTTAACTTAAAACAAGAAGTGGTAATCATGTCCGTGAAAAAAGGGATGTTTCAATTGACGACAGTGGCAGCTGCAGTGGCCGCCACTACTTTTGTATCCAGCGCAGCTTTCGCTCAAGAATATAAGACAACGGAAGAAAAAATGGTGGTGGTGTCCAGCCGCGCACCGAAAGCGATCAGCGATATTCCCGGCACTGTCTGGTACATCGACAATGCTCAAATCGAACAAGAATACCGTGGCGGTAAAAGCCTGGGTGAGATTCTGGCTGCAGCGGTTCCATCGCTGGACGTCAGCAGCCAGGGCCGAACCAACTATGGTCAGAATCTGCGTGGTCGCCCGATGCTGGTGATGATTGACGGTGTGTCACTGAACTCTTCTCGTCTCATCAGCCGTCAGCTGGATTCCATTGATCCGTTTAATATTGACCGTATCGAAATTCTTTCTGGCGCTACTGCGATCTACGGCGCTGGTGCAACCGGTGGTGTGATCAATATTGTCACTAAAAAAGCAGAGAGTGATGAGCTTCAGTTTGAGAGCTACGTCAGTACCACATCTGGCTTCAACAGCAGCGAAGATTTTGATTATAAACTGGCCCAGTCCGTCAGCGGTGGTAATGACTTGGTAAAAGGTCGTGCTTCTGTTGTTTATGGCGAAACACAGGGCTATTACGATGCTAATGGCGATATTGTTGTACCGGACATTACGCAGGGCTCTGTCCAATTCAATGAAGTGATTGATGTGTTGGGTACGCTATCAATTACGCCAACCGATACTCAAACAGTAAATCTACTGGCTCAATACTACAGCAGTGAGCAAGACAGCCCGTATGGCATTTATTTCGGTCAGGATCTGGCGGGTGTAAATAAAAACATTACAGGCAATCCAGGTGACAAAAGTCTGATTGATGTCAGAGACGGTTTCGAGTCCGATCGTCAGGGCTCAACCGAACGCCTGATGCTAAATGTGGATTACATTAACACTGACTTCCTGAGCCATGAATTACTGGTTCAGGCATCATACCGTAATGAAACACTGAGCTTTATTCCGTTTATCTATTCAACGTATTTAGCGGCATCTGAGCAGGAAACGGACGTGATCAGTCTGCGTGCTGCGATGATCAAGTCACTGGATAACCTGACTCTGACTTATGGTATTGATGGCTACATTGATAAATTAGACAGTAATCAGATGCTATTTGACCGTCAGACAAGTTATAACTCTGGCGGTTTAGTGAATCGCAAAGCTTCGATGATTGGCCGCTATCCTGGTACCGAAGTGTCATCCATCGCGGGTTTCATTCAGGCGGACTATGCGATCACCGAAGACTGGACCGTTGAAGGTGGTTACCGTTTCCAGTACATGAACAACAAAGTGGATGATTTTGTTGCTTCAGGTACGCAAGTTGCGATCGCTCATGGTAATGGCATTTCTGCTGACGCAGTACCGGGTGGTGAAACGGATTATGATATCGGTCTGTTCAACTTAGGTACCATTTATCACTTAACACAAAACGATCAGGTGTGGGCAAACTTTTCTCAGGGTTTTGACTTGTCTGATCCAGCGAAATACTACGGTGTTGGTACTTATGATGGCCCAGATGCCAATGGCCATTACAACCTTACTGGCAGCATCAATGTCGATGACTCGAAACTGGCTGGGATCAAAACCAACAGCTATGAAATTGGTTATCGCCATGATGGTAGTGATTTGAGCATTCAGACTGCTGTTTATTACTCGCAGTCTGATAAGGAAGTCAGTGCCAATAAAAAGACACTCAATATTGAAATATCTGACAACAAAACGCGGGTTTATGGCTGGGAAGGACAGGCTGCTTACTGGCTGAGCAATGCTTGGCAAGCTGGTGTGAATGGACACCTGGTGAAATCTGAAGTGCAAAATAGCGATGGTGGCTGGGATAAACAGTCTATCAACTATGCAAGTGCTTCTAAAGCTGGTGCCTGGCTGGCCTGGTTTGAAGATAGTTACGCACTGAAACTGCAAAGTCAGACTTTGTTTAATCTGGATGATGAAGCCGGCAATGAAATTAATGGTTACACAGTATTTGATTTAGTGGGTAATTATCAGCTACCAGTAGGCAGTCTTGGTTTCGGTATTCAGAACTTGCTGGATCGTGAATACAGTACAGTCTGGGGACAGCGTGCCGCGGGTTGGTACTCAAGCTATGGTCCAGCAGAAGTTTTTGACTACAAAGGCCGTGGTCGCACTTACACTCTGAACTACCAAGTGAAGTTCTGATTCACTCAAAACACATTTATCCTGCCTTTAAACCGCCCTGTACTTCGGGCGGTTTTTTTATTCCCAAGACCTGACTGTAGTGCGTTACTACTGGCTGGACGGGCAAAATGTATTTGAAGAAATGGCTTTGGCTGCTTGAAATTGGAGAGTGTTGCACTTCGAAGTTGAATTCGGGGTCGAAATACATGGCTGGGCGTGGAGCCGCTGTAAACAATTGAACAGGCAGTAATGCAAGTATCGAAGATAATCTGTCTGATTATACAGGCGTGAGCGGCGAAGCGGATATTGAAAAAGTCTCTGTTGGTTTTGCTGAATAACTGTTACTGACTCTTCTGATTTCTGTACCGCGGAAATAAAAATGCCGCCTGTGTGAGTTATTACCAGGCGGCTAAAGTTCAGCAAGAGAATATAGTTATTATTGTGTAGGGCTTATTTCAGTGCAGGGAAGGTCTGATAGCGAACGCCCATCATCTGTTCCATGCAGTGAACGACCTGGCAGCTGTAGCCAAATTCGTTGTCATACCAGATATACAGCACACAGCGTTTGTCTTGTGCGATAGTTGCCGCACCATCGACAACACCTGCATGGCGAGAGCCAACGATGTCGCTGGATACAATCTCAGTCGATTGGGTGTAATCGATCTGGCCAGACAGAGCCGAATTCAAGGCAACGTTTCTCAGGTAGATGTTCAGCTCTTCCGCAGAAACATCAGTACCCAGATTCAGGTTCGCCACCGCCATGGACACATTCGGGGTAGGGACACGAATCGCGTTACCTGTCAGTTTACCGGCCAGTGCAGGCAGTGCTTTTGCCACCGCTTTCGCCGCACCGGTAGAGGTCAGTACCATGTTCAGTGATGCTGAGCGTCCACGACGTTCGCCTGAATGGAAGTTGTCGATCAGGTTCTGATCGTTAGTGTAAGAGTGAACGGTCTCAATGTGTCCGTTCAGTACACCGTATTTATCATGGACGGCTTTCAGTACCGGTGTGATGGCGTTGGTGGTGCAGCTCGCCGCTGAGATAATGGTATCTTCACTCAGAATGTCTTTTTCATTCACACCGAATACGATGTTCTTGATTTCACCTTTACCCGGTGCGGTCAGCAATACTTTCGCTGCGCCAGGGCACTTCAGGTGTTGGCTCAGGCCGTCAGCATCACGCCAGATACCTGTGTTGTCGACCACAAGCGCATTGTTGATACCGTATGTGGTGTAATCCACATCCGCCGGGCTGTTTGCATAAATAACCTGAATGTAGTTACCGTTAACAATGATGGCTTTACGCTCTTCATCAACAGTAATGCTGCCGTTAAACTGGCCGTGTACAGAGTCACGACGCAGCAGGCTGGCGCGCTTTTCCAGATCGCCATGTTTACCACCGCGAACCACAATCGCTTTCAGGCGCAGCGGGTAACCCGGGCCGCTTTTTTCAATCAGCAGACGAGCCAGCAGGCGGCCGATGCGTCCGAAACCATAAAGGACAACATCACGTGATTGCAGCGTTTGCGTGCT
Organism: Photobacterium sp. SP02; assembly: GCF_038519165.1. Taxonomy (NCBI): domain Bacteria; kingdom Pseudomonadati; phylum Pseudomonadota; class Gammaproteobacteria; order Vibrionales; family Vibrionaceae; genus Photobacterium; species Photobacterium sp. SP02. The sequence goes on along the minus strand of NZ_JASJOJ010000071.1, from coordinate 10,063 downwards.
GCTCAGCGAGTCAGCCAGCGCCGTTGCCAGGAAGTCATCCAGATGGCTCTCATCGTTGTGATCTTTCCAGTACGCATGTGCCAGCTGACCGATATCGATACGGCAAGGCGACAGGTCCATGTCGTTCAGTTTTTCGACCAATGGCAGGGTCAGGGAAGGGGAAATATCAGAGCCGGTATAACGGCGACCAACACGGTGGGCTTTAATCAGGTCGATAACAGAGGCATTGACTACCTGACGACCGAACAACAGCACTTCGACGCCTTTTTGTCGATATAGCTGGCCAAGAATTGGTGAGATGGATTCAGCATTAGTTTGACTTGTTTGCCAGTCTAGGAGGTAATTTTCCGGACTCATCTTTACTTAGGACCTTTCACATATAGGGAAGAAAAACAGGCATTTATCCTGTGAACTGTTATCGTTTTTATGGGCAGGGATTGTAACGGCGAGCAGGTTATTATCCTAGTAAAATTAATCACTTGTATTTGTGATCTAGATCTTTTGTAACTTGTGATCTTGGTCGTTTGGTCAGAGTGATATGCTGGAATAAGTGTGAGGTGAAAAATAACTTATTTTTTGAGAAATATTAGGATGATTGTAATAAAACAAGAAAAAATAGCTATCAGGGAACAACTCCTCGATAAAGTTGGTATTTTTACAAAAAAAATCAGAAGAGGCCGCTAAAACGGTGTCAAGCCCTGCAGAAATCGCTGTCATCAGCGTGCTGGTAAGTTTTTTCTCAGTATGCGGTGATATTTTAGTCAGTAAACTGCATTGCAATGGGTAACGCTCAGGCAGAATGCCACTTTTGCCGTCTCTGTGTACTGTCGGGCGCTTTTGTTCAGTGAACAGACAAAGCGTGATAAAACTCACGTCATCTGTTAATATACCCGCCAATTTCCGATGAAAAGCTGCCAATGCTATCAGGGCAGCTTTTTTCATGTCTGATTATTGTTGTAGGAACCTATTTTGATCACAACAGCGAACATCACCATGCAGTTTGGCGATAAGCCTCTGTTTGAAAACATCTCCGTTAAATTCGGCGAAGGAAACCGTTATGGCCTGATCGGCGCTAATGGTTGCGGTAAGTCGACGTTCATGAAAATCCTGAGTGGGGAACTGGAGCCTTCTGCTGGTGTGGTCAGTAAAGATCCTAACGAGCGTATGGCGAAGTTAGGTCAGGATCAGTTTGCTTTTGAAGAGTTCACTGTTGTTGATACCGTGATTATGGGCCACAAAGAATTGTGGGAAATCAAAGCAGAACGCGACCGTATCTACTCGCTGCCGGAAATGTCTGAAGAAGACGGTATGCGTGTTGCCGATCTGGAAACCGACTTTGCTGAAATGGACGGTTATTCTGCTGAAGCCCGCGCCGGTGAATTGCTGCTCGGTCTGGGTATTCCTGAGCACCTGCACTTCGGCCTGATGAGCGAAGTGGCACCTGGTCTGAAAGTACGGGTACTGCTGGCTCAGGTACTGTTTGCCGATCCTGAAATCATGCTGCTGGACGAACCAACGAACAACCTGGATATCAATACGATCCGCTGGTTAGAGCAGGTTCTGATGCAGCGTAACTGCACTATGATCATTATTTCGCACGACCGTCACTTCCTGAACACCGTTTGTACTCATATGGCGGATCTGGACTACGGTGCACTGCGCCTGTTCCCGGGTAATTATGATGAATACATGGTGGCAGCGACGCAAGCCCGTGAACGTCTGCTGGCTGATAATGCGAAGAAGAAAGCGCAAATTGCTGAGCTGAATACCTTCGTCAGCCGTTTCTCTGCTAACGCCTCGAAAGCGAAACAGGCCACTTCCCGCCAGAAGCAGATTGATAAAATTCAGCTTGATGAAGTGAAAGCCTCCAGCCGTCAAAACCCGTTCATCCGCTTCGAACAGGAAAAAGAACTGTTCCGTAAAGCACTGGAAGTGGAAGGCCTGAAACAGGGTTATGGTGAAAACATCCTGATCAATGGCGTTAACCTGATGGTAGAAGTCGGTGAGCGTATTGCAATCATCGGTGAAAATGGTATCGGTAAGTCAACCTTCCTCAACACCCTGGCAGGCGCTATGACGCCGATGAGCGGTATGATCAAGTGGTCTGAGAATGCCAATATCGGCTTCTACGCTCAGGATCATTCCGCTGATTTCGACACCGACATGAATCTGCTGGACTGGATGGGCCAGTGGAAGAATGAAGGCGATGATGAGCAGGTTGTTCGTGGTATTCTGGGCCGTATGCTGTTCTCGCAAAATGACATCAAGAAATCAGTTCGTGTGATTTCCGGTGGTGAGCAAGGCCGTATGCTGTTCGGTAAACTGATCATGCAAAAGCCAAACATCCTGTTAATGGATGAGCCAACCAACCACATGGATATGGAGTCTATTGAGTCTCTGAACCTGGCGCTGGAAAACTACAAAGGAACATTGATGTTTGTTTCTCACGACCGTCAGTTTGTCTCCTCGGTGGCTACCCGTATTATTGAAATCACCAAAGACGGTGTAAATGACTTCCACGGTACTTATGACGAGTATCTGCACAAGCAAGGCATTGAGTGCTAATTCGGTACTTTTAAAGACAGCCGCCTTTTCGGGCGGCTTTTTTTATGCAAAATAGGAAGCGAATTGGCCAATGCGCCCTGAACCAGAGTTAAGGAAACCATCATGAATATCTGGGTTGATGCTGATGCTTGCCCGAATGTGATCAAAGAAATCATTTTTCGTGCCGCTCATCGGGTAGGTGTATGCACGACATTGGTTGCGAATCATGCGATTCGTGTTCCGCCGTCACCCCATATCCGGGCGGTGCAGGTGATGGCTGGCTTTGATGTCGCTGATAATCATATCGTTCAGCAGCTTGAGCCAGGTGATTTAGTGATTACTGCCGATATCCCGCTTGCGGACGAGGTCATTACCAAAGGCGGTCATGCGCTCAATCCACGTGGCGAAATGTACAGCAAAGATACAATTAAACAGCGCCTGCAAATGCGGGACTTTATGGAAACCATGCGCAGCAGCGGTATCCAAACCGGTGGCCCAGCACCTATCAGTCAGGCTGACAGGCAGCAATTTGCCAATAAACTGGATGTTTTCCTCGCAAAAGCCCGCCGATAAGCAACGCCATACAGGCTCCTGTTATGCTGATTGGGGCCTGCCATTCATCTTTCTTTTCTTCTACGGCATGACTTCAATTTTTGCTCTTTATGCCTGGCTGCCAAGCTTGCTCTGCCGTGCCTGCTTTTCATGCCTACACTCTATGTTTGATCTCTGTGCCTGATGTCTTTACTGGCGGGACAAGGATAAAAATCATGCGCTCAGACTCTTATTTCTAATAAACAACTTGTTTCATCTGCATTGTGATGAATAAAATTCATGCCGATGAGTTAGATATAAAGAATAAGGAATGAGCTGTGCTGGAACTGACCACCCAAAGATGCGTACTACGCCCACTGACCCTGAGTGATGCCGGGGCTTTGTTTGATATTTTCTCTGATCCGGACGTGATGAAATATTGGGATAGCAGCCCATGGCAATCCATCGAAGAGGCAAATGATTATATTCAGGCATCAAAACCGTCACTGGATGAGCCGGAAAAGCTGGTATTGGGGATTTATGAACAGCCCGGACAGCGATTGTTAGGCAAGTGTATGCTTTTTAATATTGATCAATATTCGCGCAGAGCTGAATTGGGTTTTGGTATTGCCAAAGCTCACTGGGGCAGAGGTATTGTCCATGAAGTCGCCTTTGCCCTGATTCAGTTTGCTTTTCAGGAAATGCAACTCAACAGGATCGAGGCAGAAATTGACCCGGATAACACAGGTTCGGCAAAAGTATTGGCGAAACTGGGTTTCTCACAGGAAGGGTATTTGCCTGAAAGGTGGATTGTTGACGGTAAAATGTCAGATTCAGCGATTTATGGTCTGCTTGCCAGCCAGTGGAGTCAAAGCGGCCAGTAAGAATGCTTATTGCTGACTGACGCTGCAGATTATTCGTGTCTGTGCTTTTTTGAGCAATACTTACAGGTATACGTTGCACACTGGCACACTGGCACACTGGCACGTTGGAGGCGATATGTTTAATGTTGAAAAAGTGGGTAATGACAGGCTCGACATTGAAATGAGCGGTAAGCTGGATTCAGAGGAAATGAGATCGGCGCTGGATGAACTGCTTGATAAATCATCAGATATTCAGAATGGCAAAATGCTGTTTGATATCGTGGAATACCATCTGCCGTCCATGGGGGCGATTGGTGTTGAATTGTCACGCTTTCCGTCAATGATGAGGTTTATCCGTAAATTTGACCGCGCTGCTGTGTTATCCGATACAAACTGGGTCAAGAAAGTCAGCGAAGCCGAAGGTTTCCTGATTCCAGGCTTGAATATCAAATCCTTTAACCGCGATCAGCGTGATCAAGCCGAGGCGTGGCTGGAAGGGTTCGGTACTGACTCGTGAGAGTCTGTGAAGCCGGATACCAACTGCAGGAACAAATTAATCTTATGTATCATGTAATGTTTGATGTAGACGATACGTTAATTCAGTCCAGTCAATTTGATGAAAATTGTTTTGTTAGGGCGGTGAAGTTGGTAACTGGTCTGGATCTCTATCAAAGCTGGAGTGATTATCCGCATGCTACCGACAGAGGGATCCTTCGCACTTTTATTGAAATTCAGGCGCCGGATGAAGAACTTGTTGATCTTGAGAGACGGGTAAAAGCGGTTTTTATTCAGAATATCAGGGAGCGTTTGCGCCATCGTCCTGCACTAGAGGTCAGCGGAGCCAAAGCATTCTTTCACCGTTTACTGGCTGATGAGCGTTTTATTGTGTCTCTGGCAACCGGTGGCTGGCGGGAAACGGCAAGAATGAAGCTGATATCTGCAGGCTTTAACATTGACGATGTCAGTATGGCGTCATCAGACGATCATTATTCCCGTGCTCGTATTATGGAACTCGCCCGGGAGAGAGCGGGCGATACGGATTTACATCTGACTTATTTCGGTGATGCCGAGTGGGACGTTCGAACGTGTCAGGAGTTGGGTGTAAATCTGGTGATCGTCGGTAATAAAGTCAGCCATTGCCAGAGCATTCATGACTATCACAGTGACGATCAGGCGCTTTACTACATTACTAACCAGTAGGGCGGCACACTCATAGCAAGTCGTCTGCATTCGGTCAGCACATCAAGGAAGCTAAATGGATAAAAAGGACATCATGGCCTTATACAATCAGTTTGAGCGTATTGGGCAGACAGTACCCGGTTATGAAAAGCAAGTGAATGGGGCGGTTGTCAGATGCGTCTCACCTGAGTCTCAGGGCAGCTACATTACGTATTTCCACTTGGATGAAGAGCAGGCAATCTCGGCAATCAAAAATGAAATTCACTTCTTTTCAGAACAGAAGAAATCCTTTGAATGGAAAACCTATTCCACTGACTCACCCGCTAATATAGGTCAACATCTTATTGAGCAAGGTTTTACCCGGGAGGATTCTGAGTCCTTTATGGTGCTGGAACTGGACAGTATTCAACGTACTTTGCCTGTGACTGCAGACATAACAGAAGTTGATGATCTTGATGGTATTCGTGAAGCCATGTCTGTGCAGGAAAAGGTGTGGGGCACAGATCATACAAGTCATGCCTTTCATTTACACCAGATTAAGCAGGCTTGCCCAGAGGATGCCGCTGTTTATGTTATCTATGATAATCATATTCCCGTTTCGTCGGCCTGGATTTTATACAGCACCGACAGTCCGTTTGCCGGCATTTGGGGGGGAAGTACATTATCCGAATACCGGAGCAAAGGCTATTACACCGCGTTACTGCACCAGAGGATTAATGACGCCAAACAGCGGGGAATTCGCTACCTCACGATTGATGCATCTGCCATGAGCCGGCCAATTGTGGAAAAGCATGGCTTTCGGTTTATCGCAGAAACAACACCATACTTTCTCGAGGCCAATGGCTGACAGGCAAATACCTGGCTGTCAGTGATGTTTTGCCTAACTGGCATCGGCGGCTGTATTGGTGGGAAGGAATCTGATTGACAGCCTGGGTTCTGACTTCAGGACAGCCTCGACTTCAGCTAAAAGTAAAGAATCAGGGCGAGGTGAGTTTCGCCCTGATGGCATAATACTGTCTTCAGTTCTCAGTGTTCCCGGCGTCGACAGCGGGAGCATCCTCTTTTTTGGCGCTTTCTTTTTCTGCTTTTTGCGCTTCAAGAATGCGTTTTGGTGTCGATTCCTCCTTCACTCGCTGGCGATAGGCTAATGCGTAGCTCCAGCTTGAGGTCGGCCGGGTGAGTAATGAGTCCAGTGCTTTGGTATTGACTTCATCAAACTGACCCAATTCTTTCGCGGTTTTGCCTGATGAGGCAATGTTTTCATCCTCTGCCGCCGCCACAATAAGGCTTGCCGCTTCTTTAAGCGCAGCAGCGTACTCATCGGGGTCGTTAAGATCGTAACCCGATACCTTCATTTTTTTACGCAGATACTGGGCCCAGTAATATTGCATATAAGGAATGGACATAGGACGGATCAGAGGATTCACCGTTTTGCCTTTATCGGGGTCGCTGTAAGCGATATTGCGCAGGAAAAAGACCAGTGACAAATACTTGTCATGCTTTAGCTGCTTCATACCCAGATACTCGGGTAACTCAGAAGGTTTGATTTTTTCGCCACGGGTATCAAACAGCCAGAATTGCCCAGCTTCTTTCATCGCATTCCAGACTTCATCAATATCATCGCCGGCCAGGCTTTGTGTGACTTTCACTTTCACCGGCACACTGGTGCCACCGTTAGGCATATCCCAGAATGTGGTCAGAATATGATGGCCGGAGAGCAGGTAAAGGGTTTTACCATCCGGTGCAAGCAGTACGGTAGGCAGGGCATCCTGATTGCTGCCTGGCGGTTCTTGGCACGTGTAGCTTTCCAGATCGGTCGGCTTAGACTGGTCATCCCATGTTTTCACACCTTTGCCACCGTTAGTCAGGCAAAGATCATCAAACATTTGGGCCGGGCGTGCTTCGTAACGCCCCAGGCTGGCAAACACCCTGTCAAAAGCAAGAACGGGTTGTGTCGGTAACAGTGCATCCAGTTTAACTGTCAGCACGTCGCCCACTTGAATAGCATTATCCTCGCTGTTTTTGTTGCTGTCATCGCTTTCAGCCTGACTGGATGCTTCTGTCGCTGCTTTTTCTTCCTGATCTGCGAGTGCAGAACCTGTGACAGCAGCACCTAACATGGAGGCAAAAACTAAGCAGGCAGCACGATGTAATCGCATGAGAGCTCCTCACTGATAAGGGTAGCAAATTGAGTTTAGCAAATAGCTAAGGTCGCGTTGTATAAGAAATAATACTGAATTCAGGCGGGGGAAGTATCAGAAGGCTGTCAAAAAACTGTCGTCACTTAGAAACCCGATCAGAGTCGGGCTTCTAAGTGACACAGGAAGATCAGGCAAATCGTTTTTCGAGATATTGAATAATGTCAGCAGATTCATACATCCATTCAACGTGTCCATCTTCTTTTTCAATGCGCAGGCAAGGTACTTTACGTTTTCCGCCGCCCTCGACCAGTTCCTGTTCAAACGCAGGTTTCTTCGCATCAAGGGTTTTGAGTGGCAGAGCCAGTCGTTTGGCACTGCGGCGCACTTTGACACAGAAAGGGCAGGCATCAAATTGGTACAGTCTGAGTTTTTCAGCAGCCACATTGATTTCGCTTTGCTCAAGGGCAGAGCGCTTCATGGATTTTGGAGTAAATACAGCATTAAGCAGCAGAATAATCCGGCCAAGGAACCATCGAACAAATTTCATTGGAGTATCTATCTCTATAGTTCAGATTTTAGTGACAGGATTGTAACTTAAAAGCCCTCCTAACGTCACCAGCGTTCCAACCTCAGTATGTACCGGCAGAGAGCGAAACTTCGCCTGTTTAACTGTTCGGAGATAATGGCTGGCAGAAGGCATGTGAGTGGATGGCTAAATTAGTTGCTTCTTATTGATAAATAAAATAGTTAACCTGAGCACACTTGGTGTCACAGAGCTTGAAAAACAAATTGGACACTCTATCATTTGCTGTAGTGTTGGGTGGAATAAGCAAAAGATATGGTTGTTGAATCTGATGGTTATCACGCGCTGATTGAGTACTTTACGGAGCACCTGAGTGTGTTTGCCGCAAGTGGTACTGATGCGAGTGAGGAAACCGTAGAAAATGTTGTCACGGATCTGATCGCTACAAACCTGATGGCAGTGTTTGGCCAGAACCCGGATCTTGAACCGGAGTTTCGATTTAAGCTGATGCAGGAAGCCGATGCTGTATTGGATGATATGGCGGAAATGTTAGGCGGCTTATGGCAGAAAAATCCGGGAATTGAGCAAATTACTTTCCTGGAAGACTATATCAGTCTGGTCAAAAACCTGTTTGACAGTGTGATAAGTCAACAAACTTCACACGCCTGAACACAATGTCTGGAGAGCAACACAGAAGCAGCTGAGGCTGCTTTTTTTTGTACCTGACATTTAGCTAACTGTAAGCTTTCGTTACATATTTTTTACCTTTGACATTTTATTGTCATATTTGAGCCGTATGTTAACGGCGAAATTAATGAGAATACGATCACAATTATTGTCCTGTAACGTGTTGGTGCTGGTTCTATCGGGGCAGAAATTGTGGCATTGACAAAGGTTCACTATGACAAAAAAACGCACTCAACGGACAAGGCTGTCAGTTGTGGTTCTGATACAGTCAGTCTTCCTGCTTCTTGTGGTTATCGGTGGATTACTATCATTTTTTGGTAATCAAGGGCTTAACCGTGTTTCTACTCAATTCGCCTCGCTGAGCCAGCAGGCATTACCCGTCGCAACGCTGAATGCCGAAATGGTAAAGGGATCACTGGCTTCAGCCCAGAGTCTGACTGAGGTGATAAATAGCCGGACAATGGAAACCCTGGAAACGGCGCTGAACACGCTGAAAAGTAACGAACAGCATGTAGAAGATGCCGTGGCAGAATTGCAACAGCTGGCGACTGAACATGGCATTAGCTGGCTTGAAAATGATGTCAGTGTGTTTGAAAGCGATCTCACCATATTTAATCAGCTCGTCTCGTCCATTCAACAAACACAGCAGCAAATTCTGACCAATCAGGCCAAGCTGGAATCTGACAAAGCCACCATGAACTATGCGGTTTCCTCTGTGCGATCTGAAATGAGCAGGATCAGCATAGGTTTGTATGCTGGTGATGCTGCGGCTATGGGCCATGTCACCAACTTCATTAATCACTCCCAGGAAATGGGCAACAACATGGTGGCTTTGTTGTTTGAAAGCGATCTGAAAAAAGCCGAAGCGTATGCGAAAGATCTGAATCGGACTAATTTGTCAGGCATGTTATATGCGTGGAAAGAGCTGAATCGACTAAACCCTGAACTGGCGGAATATTCAAGTTTATCTGTACCGTTTGACATGGTTCAAGGACTGTTTAGCGAGCAGGGAATGGTTGCGCTCAAGCTGGATACGCTTCGTCTGATACAGGCGCAGGCTGAAAAAGCCGATCAGGCAAAAGTGCAGGTGGAAAAAATCATGCTCAAATTGGGAGAGATGGAGACAGGCTCACAGCGCATGATCCATGAAAGCGAACAGGGTGTTTTGGCCGCCAGCGACAATGCCAAAATGATTTTTATTGCGCTGAGTGTCGCCGGTTTGCTGCTGGCGATATTAGCCGGTGCCTGGGTCAGCAAAACGGTTCGCCTTTCCTTGCAGCGTTTGGACGATGTAATCAAGGCTAACAGCATGGGTGATCTGACAGTCATCGCAGACGAAAAGGCGCCGAAAGAGTTTGCTGAACTGGCCAGTCTGCTGAATCAGTCGAACCGGACCAACAGCCACGCCATGGCGCAACTCAGTGCTAACGGCCAGACCTTAACGCAGGCGGCTGAGCGCAGTCAGGCCGCTTCGGCGCAGTCTCGCCGCGCACTCAGTCAGCAGAGTGACCAATTGAGCACTATTGCTGCAGCCATCACTGAGCTGGAAGCCTCAATCAAAGAAATCGCGCAGACACTGACAGAATGGGTACGCT
>NZ_JASJOJ010000070.1:0-19691 GCF_038519165.1 Photobacterium sp. SP02 | reverse complement strand
TTGTTATCCCGCAGCAGGCGGCCGGTTTAAATTGGCCGCCGGGTGGTTGATAGATCAATGCGGACTGAAAGGCCATAAGGTTGGCGGAGCGGCCGTACACCAGCAGCAGGCGCTAGTGATTGTAAACCTCGGCACGGCCAGCCCTGAAGATGTACTGAGATTGGCGCGCTATATCGTCGACACGGTCAAATCGCGCTTTGGTGTTACATTAGAGCATGAGGTGCGCTTTATGGCATCTGACGGAGAAACCACACTGGATAAGGTGATGCCATGAAAGAACACACAACCAAGCTGGCGCTTGTCCGGTTTCTGGCTGATGGTCAGTTTCACTCCGGCGAAGCGCTGGGTGAGGCGCTGGGGATCTCTCGGGCGGCAATCAGCAAGCATATCAAAGGGATCCAGGAGTGGGGTCTTGATATTCATCGGGTCCAGGGCAAAGGTTACTGCCTGGCTGCCGGGTTTGATTTATTGGATGAGCAGCTTATCCAGGATCAGGTTGATTGCCCGTCACTGGCACTGATCCCGGTGATTGATTCAACCAATCAATATATGCTGGACCGCATAGGTCAGCTCCCCAAAGGCGCGGTTTGTGTGGCTGAGTACCAGCAGGCCGGACGCGGGCGCCGTGGGCGGCAATGGCTTTCCCCGTTTGGCAGCAACCTGTATTTGTCAATGTACTGGCGCCTGGATGCCGGTGTTGCGGCCGCGATGGGACTGAGTCTGGTCGTTGGTCTGGCGGTGGCGAAAACATTGCAGAAACTGGGTGCGGCGGAGATTAAGGTGAAATGGCCCAATGACCTCTATTATCAGGACAAAAAATTAGCGGGTATTCTGGTAGAAATGAGCGGTAAAGCCGGAGATGCTGCGCATCTGGTCATTGGTATGGGGCTGAACCTCACCATGTCTAATACAGATACCGAAACAGTGGGGCAACCCTGGTCTAATCTGGCTGAAGCTTGCGACCCTATGCCTGGCCGCAATCAGTTGGCGGCAGCCATCATTGAGGGGGTGACGGAAACCCTGCTGCGCTATGAAGAGGTTGGCATGGCGGGGTTTGTCGATGAGTGGGACCAGTATGACAATTTTCTTGGCCGGCCGGTGAAGCTGTTGATCGGGGACAAAGTCATCCGTGGCGTCGCCCGTGGTATTAACCCTCAGGGGGCGCTGATGCTGGAAACAGAGCAGGGGAAGATACCGTATCTGGGCGGGGAAATCTCTTTGCGTAAAGACGATTAACAGTAAAGCCAGGATGAGCCGGTCGACTATTTTCTGAGTTTGACGGTCTGCACCGCATGGTTAGACCCTTTTTGCAGGATAAGACTGGCTCGCTCGCGCGTTGGCAGAATGTTCTCCCGCAAGTTTTTACCATTAATTTCCTGCCAGATATTGGTCGCCGTTTTCACCGCTTCTGATTCGGTCAGCTTAGTGTAATGATTAAAATAGGATGATGGATCCTTAAAAGCCCCCTGACGAAATTTCAGAAAACGCTCTATGTACCAAGTTTGCAGTAAGTCGGGTTCGGCATCGACATAAATGGAGAAGTCGAGCAAATCAGAAATAAAGACCCGATGCGGTTCATGAGGGTAATCCATGCCGCTCTGCAACACATTCAGCCCTTCAATGATCAGGATGTCCGGTTGCTCTACCGTCTTTATCTCATCAGTAATATCGTAGAATAAATGAGAATACACAGGGGCATCCACCTGAGGCTTGCCTGACTTCACATCGGTCAGAAACTCAACCAAACGCCGAATATCGTAAGACTGCGGAAATCCTTTCTTTTTCATCAGATTCTTTTCCAGCAGCACATTGTTTGGATAGAGAAAGCCGTCAGTAGTGATTAATTCTACTTTAGGGTGTTCCGGCCATCGGGTCAGCAAGGCTTTCAGCAGACGCGCGGTGGTGCTTTTACCGACTGCGACACTGCCGGCAATACCTATGATGTAAGGTACTGTGCTGGGTTTGGGCTGAGACAGGAACTCTTCCAGAACGCGGTTTCGGCCCTTACGCGCACCGACATAGAGATTGAGTAAGCGTGATAAAGGCAAATAAATATCGCGGACTTCATCCATCGACAAATGCTCATTAATACCGCGCAGACGTTCGAGATCAGCTTCATCCAGCGTCATTGGTACTGACTTGCGTAAATCAGCCCAGGCCTGCCGGTCAAAAGTAAGATAGGGGGTTAGGATCTCGTTCATCTTGTAACCAAAATCTCATTTACAGGGATTGGGACAATACAGGATCAGTAGAGGAAGTGAAAGAGGCCGTGATTTCTCCTTTTGAAGAATTATGTCAGCATAGCCCCTTGTTTGATTAAGAAATGTACATTAAAACGACCATTATAATTTTTTTTGTATTTACCTATTGCAACCCCAAAAACCATCGCATAGAATGCGCAGCACTTACGCCGACTTAGCTCAGTAGGTAGAGCAACTGACTTGTAATCAGTAGGTCACCAGTTCGATTCCGGTAGTCGGCACCAAAATTTGGAGGGATTCCCGAGTGGCCAAAGGGATCAGACTGTAAATCTGACGGCTCCGCCTTCGAAGGTTCGAATCCTTCTCCCTCCACCATATTCAAATGGTTGAATAGCTCTACGAGTTACGAGTTTGCGGGCATCGTATAATGGCTATTACCTCAGCCTTCCAAGCTGATGATGCGGGTTCGATTCCCGCTGCCCGCTCCACATTTCTCGTGTGCTGATATAGCTCAGTTGGTAGAGCGCACCCTTGGTAAGGGTGAGGTCGGCGGTTCAAATCCGCCTATCAGCACCACTCTCTCTCCGAAGCACTTCAATCCTTTTGATATATACTCTACAAAACCCATGATTGGTTGTGTGGTCGTTATACCACCTAAATACCGTGCCTAGAGGGACTACCCATGTCTAAAGAAAAATTTGAACGTACGAAACCGCACGTTAACGTTGGTACTATCGGCCACGTTGACCACGGTAAAACTACTCTGACAGCTGCTATCTGTACTGTACTGGCGAAAACTTACGGCGGTGCAGCGCGTGACTTCGCATCTATCGATAATGCGCCAGAAGAGCGTGAGCGTGGTATCACCATCTCTACTTCTCACGTAGAGTACGATACTCCGACTCGCCACTACGCGCACGTAGACTGCCCAGGACACGCCGACTACGTTAAGAACATGATCACCGGTGCTGCTCAGATGGACGGTGGTATCCTGGTTGTTGCTGCGACTGATGGCCCAATGCCTCAGACTCGTGAGCACATCCTGCTGGGTCGTCAGGTTGGTATCCCTTACATCATCGTGTTCATGAACAAGTGTGACATGGTTGATGACGAAGAGCTGCTGGAGCTGGTTGAGATGGAAGTGCGTGAACTTCTGTCTGAGTACGACTTCCCAGGCGACGATTGCCCAGTAATCATGGGTTCTGCTCTGGGCGCGCTGAATGGCGAAGCTCAGTGGGAAGAGAAAATTGTTGAGCTGGCTGAAGCGCTGGACAACTACATCCCAGAGCCAGAGCGTGCTATCGACAAGCCGTTCATCCTGCCAATCGAAGACGTATTCTCAATCCAGGGCCGTGGTACAGTTGTAACTGGTCGTGTTGAGCAAGGTATCGTTCGCGTAGGTGACGAAGTTGCTATCGTAGGTATCAAAGACACCATCACTACGACTTGTACTGGTGTTGAGATGTTCCGTAAGCTTCTGGACGAAGGCCGTGCTGGTGAGAACGTTGGTGTTCTGCTGCGTGGTACTAAGCGTGACGAAGTTGAGCGTGGTCAAGTACTGGCTAAGCCTGGTTCAATCACTCCACACACGACTTTCGAGTCTGAAGTATACGTTCTGTCTAAAGATGAAGGCGGCCGTCATACTCCATTCTTCAAAGGCTACCGTCCACAGTTCTACTTCCGTACAACTGACGTGACCGGTACTATCGAACTGCCAGAAGGCGTTGAGATGGTAATGCCAGGTGACAACATCAAGATGGTTGTTACTCTGATCGCACCTATCGCAATGGACGAAGGTCTGCGCTTCGCAATCCGTGAAGGTGGCCGTACCGTTGGTGCTGGTGTTGTTGCTAAGATCGTTGCTTAATTAGCATAGATTTAATCAACACGAAAAAAGGGAGCTCAGGCTCCCTTTTTGTATATTTAAGACTCTGCAACAGCTCTTTTATCCTCTGTTCCTGATTACCTTGGCTAAACTCCGCCGCTAACCACTTATCTTTACTACATATTCTGTAGACGCAATTTTGCTCATTATTGATAACTAATTCATCTAGCAAAGTGACGGAACAGAAGTGGTAATGCTAACGGTTCTCGTTTATATTTGAGTCAGATTAGATGTAGAGAGTTGTTATGTACGTTTGCCTGTGTCACGGAATTTCTGACAAAAAGATTGTGAAATTGGTAGAAGAGGAAGGTGTCTCAGATATCCGTGGGATCAAAGCGATCACCCCTCTCGGTTCTCAATGCGGTAAGTGTATTCGCCAGGCAAAAGGCATCATTCAACATGTGGTTCTGGAGCGGGATACTGCTCTGGATATTACAGTGATTGACATTACTGAGGTTACGCTCAAAAAAGCGAGCTAATCTTGGGTTTAACAACGTCTCTTTTTTGACACTCTTCAGATCGGTTCTAAGCTTAAAGGGACCGAGAGAGGAGTGTTAGCTAATGAAAGCCGATCCGAAAATCATTCAACATCTCAATAAAATCCTGGGCAATGAACTGGTGGCAATCAACCAGTATTTCCTCCATGCCCGTATGTACAAGGATTGGGGCCTCAAGCATCTTGCCGACAAGGAATACCACGAATCTATCGATGAAATGAATCATGCCGATCATTTGATTGAACGGATCCTGTTTCTGGAGGGGATTCCGAATCTCCAGGACTTGGGTAAGCTGCGTATTGGCGAAGATACTAAAGAAATGCTCGAGTGTGACCTCTCTCTGGAAATGGATGCCATTCCGGATTTACGGGACGCAATTCAGTACGCTGAAGAAGTACGGGATTATGTCTCCCGGGATCTATTCCAGGACATTCTGGAAGACGAAGAAGAGCATGTCGACTGGCTGGAAACTCAGCTCGGTTTGATCGAGCGCATGGGTATCAACAACTATAATCAGGCCCAGATTGTAGACGAAGACTAGTTCGCCAAATTCATCAGCGCCTATGGCCTTCATCTGTCCACAGTACACAATGGATGAAGGCTTTTTCATTTTTCTGCTTAATTTCCCATCATCCCTTGCCTTTCATTTTGTGATCGGTATAATGCCCGGCACTGTCTCGAGAAGACGGTTGTGAACCAATAAGCGTTGAGGAAGGAATCAGTTCTCTGATTCGGTAATGTATACTCTGACTTATGTTCGCAGTCATTAAATTGGCTGACAATGCGCCCAAAAGGGGTGCTACGTTCACATAAATCAATCGACATTCTCTCGTCTTAACGAGTTTGAGTGGCGATATTGTTTGTGTAAATTTTTTTGAATTGGAGCTCTGTCTCATGCAGAACCAACGTATTCGTATCCGCCTGAAGGCTTTCGATCACCGTTTGATCGATCAGTCTACTGCGGAGATCGTTGAAACAGCTAAGCGTACTGGCGCGCAGGTTCGTGGTCCAATCCCACTGCCTACTCGTAAAGAGCGTTTCACTGTTCTTATTTCTCCACACGTGAATAAGGACGCCCGTGATCAGTACGAAATCCGTACCCACAAGCGCCTTATCGACATCGTTGAGCCAACAGACAAAACTGTTGATGCTCTGATGCGTCTGGATCTAGCTGCTGGCGTTGATGTACAGATCAGCCTAGGTTAAGGGGAGATAAGAGAATGATTGGTCTAATCGGTCGTAAAGTGGGCATGACCCGCATCTTTACCGAAGATGGCGCTTCTATCCCAGTTACTGTGGTTGAAGTAGAAAATAACCGTGTTACTCAGGTTAAATCTGTAGACACTGATGGTTATAACGCTATCCAGGTTACCGCTGGTGCTAAGAAAGCAAGCCGCGTAAACAAAGCTGAAGCTGGTCACTTTGCGAAAGCAGGTGTTGAAGCTGGCCGCGGTTTGTGGGAATTCCGCCTGGACAATGGTGAAGAGTTCGCAGTAGGCGCTGAGCTGAACGTAGAACTGTTCAACGAAATTAAGAAAGTAGACGTTACTGGCACTTCAAAGGGTAAAGGTTTCCAAGGCGCTGTTAAGCGTTGGAACTTCCGTACTCAAGATATGAGCCACGGTAACTCCTTGTCTCACCGTGCTCCTGGTTCTATCGGTCAATGTCAGACTCCAGGTCGCGTATTTAAAGGCAAGAAAATGGCTGGTCACATGGGTGCTGAGCGTGTAACGACTCAAAACCTAGAGATCGTACGTGTTGACGCTGAGCGCAACCTGCTTCTGATCAAAGGTGCAGTACCAGGCGCAACTGGCGGCAACGTGATCGTAAAACCAGCTGTTAAAGCGTAACGTCGAGGAGTTAGTAATGGAATTGGTAGTCAAAGGCGCTGATGCGCTAGCTGTCTCCGAAACTACTTTTGGGCGTGAGTTTAACGAAGCGCTGGTGCACCAAGTAGTTGTTGCGTATGCAGCAGGTGCCCGTCAAGGTACTCGTGCACAAAAGACCCGTTCTGACGTATCTGGTGGCGGTGCTAAGCCATGGCGTCAAAAGGGTACTGGTCGTGCCCGTGCGGGTACCATCCGTAGCCCATTGTGGCGTACAGGTGGTGTAACTTTCGCAGCTCGTCCACAGGACCACAGCCAGAAAGTTAACAAGAAAATGTACCGCGGTGCGATGAAGTGCATCCTGTCTGAGCTGGTTCGTCAAGAGCGTCTGATCGTTGTTGATAACTTCTCAGTAGAAGCACCAAAAACTAAAGAGTTGGCTGCAAAGCTGAAAGAACTGGAACTGAACGATGTTCTGATCGTGACCGGTGAACTGGATGAGAATCTGTTCCTGGCAGCACGCAACCTGTACAAGGTTGACGTTCGCGATGCCGCTGCAATCGACCCAGTTAGCTTGATCGCATTCGACAAAGTAGTGATGACTGCTGCGGCAGTTAAGCAAGTTGAGGAGATGCTGGCATGATCACCGAAGAGCGTATCCTAAAAGTTCTGCGTGCTCCGCACATCTCTGAAAAAGCGACCATGGCTGCTGAGAACGGTAACACTATCGTTTTCAAAGTAGCGATGACCGCAACGAAGCGTGAGATCAAAGCGGCAGTTGAAAAACTGTTCGAGGTTGAAGTTAAGTCTGTAAATACTCTGATTGCTAAAGGTAAAACTAAGCGTCAAGGTATGCGCCAAGGCCGTCGTAGTGACTGGAAGAAAGCGTACGTGATCCTGAAAGAAGGTCAAGACATCGACTTCGCTGGTAGTGCAGAGTAAGGCTAGGAGCAAAGAAGAATGGCTATTGTAAAATGTAAGCCGACTTCCCCAGGTCGTCGCCACGTTGTTAAAGTGGTTAACTCTGACCTGCATAAGGGTAAGCCGTATGCACCACTTCTAGAGAAAAACTCTAAGACTGGTGGTCGTAACAATAACGGTCGTATTACTGTTCGTCACATCGGTGGTGGTAACAAACAACATTACCGTCTGATTGACTTTAAGCGTAATAAAGATGGTATCCCAGCGAAAGTTGAGCGTCTGGAATACGATCCAAACCGTAGCGCAAACATCGCTCTGGTTCTTTACGCAGATGGTGAGCGTCGTTACATCATTGCACCAAAAGGCATCCAAGCTGGTGATACTATCCAGTCTGGTTCAGATGCTGCGATCAAAGTAGGTAACACCCTGCCAATGCGCAACATCCCAGTAGGTTCAACCGTACACTGTGTTGAACTGAAGCCTGGTAAAGGTGCTCAGCTGGCTCGTTCAGCTGGTACTTACGCACAAATCGTAGCTCGTGCTGGCGCATACGTAACTATTCGTCTGCGTTCTGGCGAAATGCGTAAAGTTCTTGCCGAAGGTCGTGCGACTCTGGGTGAGGTTGGTAACGGTGAGCATATGCTGCGTGAACTGGGTAAAGCCGGTGCTTCACGTTGGCGTGGTGTTCGTCCAACCGTACGTGGTGTTGTAATGAACCCAATCGACCACCCACACGGTGGTGGTGAAGGTCGTACTTCTGGTGGTCGTCACCCAGTGACACCATGGGGCGTACCGACTAAGGGTTACAAAACTCGTAAGAACAAACGTACCGACAAGTACATCGTACGTCGTCGTAATAAGTAATTTATATCAGAGGATAAGCCATGCCACGTTCTCTCAAGAAAGGTCCTTTTATTGACCTGCACTTGCTGAAGAAGGTAGAGAAAGCGGTGGAAAGCGGTGACAAGAAGCCTGTTAAGACTTGGTCCCGTCGCTCAATGATCATCCCTCAGATGATCGGTTTGACCATCGCTGTCCATAATGGTCGTCAGCACGTACCCGTTTTCGTTTCTGAAGAAATGATCGGTCACAAGCTGGGCGAATTTGCACCAACACGTACTTATCGCGGCCACGCTGCAGATAAGAAAGCTAAGAAGCGCTAAGAGGAGTATAGGTAATGGAAGCTATCGCTAAACATCGCTTTGCTCGCATCTCACCGCAGAAAGCTCGTTTGGTTGCGGATCAAGTGCGCGGTAAAACGGTTGCACAAGCTCTGGAAATTCTGACTTTCAGCAACAAAAAAGCTGCTGACCTGGTTAAGAAGGTTCTGGAATCCGCTATCGCTAATGCTGAGCACAACGAAGGCGCAGACATCGATGACTTGAATGTTGCGAAAATCTTCGTTGATGAAGGCCCAACCATGAAGCGTATTATGCCTCGTGCTAAAGGCCGTGCCGATCGCATCTTGAAGCGTTCTAGCCACATCACTGTTGTTGTAGCGGATCGCTAAGAGAGTAGGAGACAAAGCAATGGGTCAAAAAGTACATCCTAATGGTATTCGTCTTGGCATCGTTAAGCCTTGGAATACCACTTGGTATGCTAACAGCAACGAATTCGCTGACAACCTAGACGGCGACTTCAAGGTACGTCAATTCCTGACCAAGGAATTAGCAAAAGCGTCTCTGTCTCGTATCGTTATCGAGCGTCCTGCTAAGAGCATTCGTGTAACCATTCACACTGCTCGTCCAGGCGTTGTTATCGGTAAGAAAGGCGAAGATGTTGAGAAACTGCGCGCTCGCGTTGCTAAGATCGCTGGTGTTCCAGCTCAGATCAACATCGCCGAAGTACGTAAGCCAGAGCTGGATGCACAGCTTGTTGGTGACAGCATCGCTTCTCAGCTTGAGCGCCGTGTTATGTTCCGTCGCGCGATGAAGCGTGCGGTACAGAATGCTATGCGTCTGGGCGCTAAAGGCATCAAAGTTGAAGTAAGTGGCCGTCTGGGCGGCGCTGAAATTGCACGTACCGAGTGGTACCGTGAAGGCCGTGTGCCTTTGCACACTCTGCGTGCTGACATTGATTATGCGACTTCTTCCGCTCACACCCAATACGGTGTAATTGGTATCAAAACTTGGATCTTCAAAGGCGAAGTTCTGGGTGGTATGCCAGTTGAAGAGCCTAAGGCTGATAACAAGCCTAAGAAGCAACGCAAAGGCCGTAAATAAGGAGTTTATTGATGCTGCAACCTAAACGCACTAAATTCCGCAAGACTCATAAGGGTCGTAACCGCGGTCTGGCGAACGGTACTGATGTAAGCTTCGGTACTTTCGGTCTGAAAGCAGTTGGCCGTGGCCGTATTACTGCTCGTCAGATCGAGGCTGCTCGTCGTGCTATGACTCGTCATATCAAACGTCAGGGCCAAATCTGGATTCGTATCTTCCCGGACAAGCCTATTACAAGCAAGCCGTTGGAAGTTCGTCAGGGTAAGGGTAAAGGTAACGTTGAGTACTGGGTAGCCCAAATCCAACCAGGTAAAGTTCTTTATGAAATGGATGGTGTTTCAGAAGATCTTGCTCGCGAAGCCTTTAAACTGGCCGCGCGTAAGCTTCCTGTAAAAACCACTTTCGTAACTAAGGCGGTGATGTGATGAATGCACAAGATCTGCGCGCAAAAAGCGTTGAAGAACTGAATGCTGAGCTTGTGAACCTGCTGCGTGAGCAGTTCAACCTGCGTATGCAGGCTGCGACTGGCCAACTGCAACAGACTCACACTCTGAAAGCAGTACGTCGCGATATCGCACGTGTTAAAACCGTTCTGAATGAGAAGGCTGGCGCATAATGAGCGAGAAAATTCGTACTCAGCAGGGTCGTGTTGTTAGCGACAAGATGGACAAGTCTATCGTGGTTGCTATCGAGCGTTTCGTGAAGCACCCAATCTATGGTAAGTTCATCAAGCGTACGACTAAACTGCACGCTCACGATGAGAACAACGAGTGTGGCATTGGCGACACAGTTGAGATCAGTGAGTGTCGTCCACTGTCTAAGAAAAAATCTTGGACTTTGGTACGCGTTGTTGAGAAAGCGCGCGTTTAAGCGAGCTTTAGCAACTACATAACTGAGCGGCCCCTGAAAAAATGGGGCCGTTTATTTTTTATCTACCCATTCTCAAAAAATGGTGTTATTATTCGCCGCCCTTGTAATAAAGGCGAATTCGACCCGAGATGGGTCTAGATGTTTTTGATAAGCGGAGCACTAACATGATCCAAATGCAAAGTATGCTAGATGCAGCCGATAACTCCGGCGCTCGTAGCGTAATGTGTATTAAGGTTCTGGGTGGTTCTCACCGTCGCTATGCACATATCGGTGACATCATCAAAGTTACTGTCAAGGAAGCAATTCCTCGCGGTAAAGTGAAAAAAGGTGATGTACTGAAAGCGGTGGTTGTGCGCACCCGTAAAGGCGTTCGTCGTCCAGACGGCTCTGTCATTCGCTTCGACCGTAATGCTTGCGTATTGCTGAACAACAATACAGAGCAACCAATCGGTACTCGTATCTTTGGCCCAGTGACTCGTGAACTTCGCTCTGCGAAATTCATGAAAATTGTTTCACTAGCGCCAGAAGTACTGTAAGGAGTGACGAAAATGGCAGCTAAAATCCGTCGTAACGACGAAGTTATCGTTCTTACTGGTAAAGATAAAGGTAAGAAAGGTAAAGTATCTAAGGTCCTGGCAACTGGTAAAATCGTTGTTGAAGGTATCAACCTGGTTAAAAAACACCAAAAGCCTGTACCGGCTATGGGTATCCAGGGTGGCATCGTTGAACAAGAAGCAGCTCTTGATGCTTCTAACGTTGCAATCTTCAACGCGGCAACTGGTAAAGCTGACCGTGTAGGCTTCCGATTTGAAGACGGCAAAAAAGTTCGTTTCTTCAAATCTAATGGCGAAACTATCAAGTAATTTTGGAGTAGTACTATGGCGAAACTGCATGATTACTACAAAGAGTCTGTTGTAAAAGAACTTGCTGACAAGTTCGAGTACAAGAGCATCATGCAAGTCCCAAGGATCGAAAAGATCACCCTGAACATGGGTGTCGGTGAAGCCTTGAACGACAAGAAGCTGTTGGAAAACGCAGCTGCTGATATGGCCGCAATTACAGGTCAAAAGCCGCTGGTTACCAAAGCTCGTAAGTCTGTTGCTGGCTTTAAGATCCGTGAGGGCTACCCGATCGGCTGTAAAGTAACCCTGCGTGGCGAACGTATGTGGGACTTTTTCGAACGTCTGATCTCTATTGCTGTACCGCGTATCCGTGATTTCCGTGGTTTAAACCCGAAATCATTTGACGGTCGTGGTAACTATAGCATGGGCGTTCGTGAGCAGATTATCTTCCCAGAGATCGATTTCGATAAAGTAGATCGTGTACGTGGTTTAGACATCACAATCACAACTACTGCGAACTCTGACGAAGAAGCTCGTGCTCTGCTGTCTGCTTTTAACTTCCCATTCCGTAAGTAAAAAGTAAGGGTTACTAATGGCTAAAGAATCTATGAAGGCACGTGAAGTAAAACGTGCCAAGCTGGTAGCAAAGTACGCTGAAAAGCGTGCCGCGCTTAAAGCTCTAATTAGCGACGTGAATGCGTCTGAAGAAGAACGCTGGGATGCAGTGCTCAAGCTTCAGTCTCTACCACGTGATTCAAGTCCATCTCGTCAGCGTAATCGCTGTAACCAGACTGGACGCCCACACGGGTACCTGCGTAAGTTTGGTCTGTCCCGTATCAAGGTTCGTGAAGCTTGCATGAAAGGCGAGATTCCGGGTCTGCGTAAGGCTAGCTGGTAATTTATTACCAATTAAGAATCACGGAGTATTGACTTATGAGCATGCAAGATCCGATTTCGGATATGCTGACCCGCATTCGTAACGGTCAGGCAGCGAAGAAAGTTGCTGTTAAAATGCCATCTTCTAAGTTGAAAGTTGCCATTGCAGCTTTGCTGAAAGAAGAAGGTTTTGTGGCTGACTACGCCGTTTCTGGCGAAGTTAAGCCTGAACTCGAAGTTACTCTGAAGTACTTCGAGACTAAAGCTGTAATTGAGCAAATCCAGCGCGTTTCACGTCCTGGCCTGCGTATCTACAAGAAAAAAGATGCGCTGCCGACTGTGATGGGTGGCCTGGGTATTGCTGTTGTGTCCACTTCCAAGGGTCTGATGACTGACCGTGCTGCTCGTAAAGCAGGTCTTGGTGGTGAGATTATCTGCTACGTAGCTTAATAGGAGTAGGAAAATGTCACGTGTTGCAAAAGCACCTGTAGTTGTTCCTGCCGGCGTAGAAGTTAAACTCAACGGTCAGGAAATCACTGTAAAAGGTGGTAAGGGTGAACTGGTTCGTGTAATTAACGAAGCAGTTGTACTAACCCAGGAAGAAAACACCATTAAGTTCGGTCCTCGCGACGGCTTCAACGATGCTTGGGCACAGGCTGGTACAGCTCGTGCACTGGTTAACAACATGGTTGTTGGTGTTACTGAAGGCTTTACTAAGAAGCTGATCCTTAAGGGTGTAGGTTATCGTGCTGCCATTAAAGGCAACGCTGTTGGCCTGACTCTGGGCTTCTCACACCCAGTTGAGCATGAACTGCCTGCAGGTATTAAAGCTGAGTGTCCAACTCAAACTGAAATCGTACTGACTGGTACTGATAAACAGTTGATTGGCCAAGTCGCTGCAGACATTCGCGCTTACCGTAGCCCTGAGCCTTACAAAGGTAAAGGTGTTCGTTACGCCGACGAAGTCGTGCGTATTAAAGAAGCTAAGAAGAAGTAAGGTAACACTATGGATAAGAAAGCATCTCGTATCCGTCGTGCGACCAGAGCACGTCGTAAGATTGCTGAACTGGGTGCAACTCGCTTGGTAGTACACCGTACTCCACGCCATGTGTACGCTCAGGTAATCGCACCAAATGGCTCCGAGGTTATCGCTGCCGCTTCTACCGTAGAAAAAGCGATCCGTGAGCAAGTGAAGAGCACCGGTAACAAAGACGCTGCTGCAGTTGTGGGTAAAATCATCGCTGAGCGCGCGATTGAAAAAGGCATCTCTAACGTTGCATTCGATCGTTCCGGTTTCCAATACCACGGCCGCGTGGCTGCACTGGCAGAAGCTGCCCGTGAAGCTGGTCTGAAATTCTAAGGTAGGCGGAAGATGGCTAACGAAAAAACTCAATCAGATCTGCATGAAAAGCTGATCGCTGTTAACCGTGTATCTAAGACGGTTAAAGGTGGTCGTATTTTCAGCTTTACCGCGCTAACTGTTGTTGGTGATGGTAATGGTCGCGTTGGTTTCGGTTACGGCAAAGCACGTGAAGTGCCTGCTGCAATCCAGAAAGCAATGGAAAAAGCACGTCGTAACATGGTTACAGTTGCCCTGAACGAAGGTACTCTGCACCACGCTGTTAAAGGTCGCCACACCGGTTCTAAGGTGTACATGCAACCTGCATCAGAAGGTACTGGTATCATCGCCGGTGGTGCAATGCGTGCAGTGCTGGAAGTCGCTGGCGTGCATAACGTACTGGCTAAAGCATACGGTTCTACAAACCCAATCAATATCGTTCGCGCGACTATTGATGGTTTGAGTGGTATGAACTCTCCAGAAATGATCGCTGCTAAGCGTGGTCTTTCTGTTAAAGAAATTCTGGAGTAATCGACATGGCTAAAACTATCAAAGTAACTCAGACTCGTAGCTCTATCGGTCGTTTGCCGAAGCATAAAGCTACACTGCGTGGCTTGGGCCTACGTCGCATCAACCACACTGTTGAACTGGAAGATACTGCTTGCGTACGCGGCATGATCAACAAGGTTCATTACATGGTTAAAGTAGAGGAGTAATCAGAATGCGTTTGAATACTCTATCTCCGGCTGCGGGTTCTAAGCCTTCTGCGAAGCGCGTAGGCCGTGGTATCGGTTCAGGCCTGGGTAAAACTTGTGGCCGTGGTCACAAAGGTCAGAAATCACGTTCTGGTGGTTCTGTTCGCCCAGGTTTCGAAGGCGGTCAAATGCCTTTGAAACAGCGTCTACCAAAATTCGGTTTTACTTCTCGCAAGAGCCTGGTAACAGCTGAAGTTCGTCTGTCAGAACTGGCGAAAGTTGAAGGTGACGTAGTAAGTCTGGAAACACTGAAAGCTGCAAACGTGATCACCAAGAACATGGAAACTGTAAAAGTTGTTCTGTCTGGTGAGATCAACCGCGCTGTCACAGTGAAAGGCTTACGCGTAACTAAAGGCGCTAAAGCTGCAATCGAAGCTGCAGGCGGTAAAATCGAGGAATAATTAACTCGAGGATGAGGTACAGATGGCTAAACAACCAGGACAAGATTTTAGTAGCGCAAAAGGTGGCCTAGCAGAGCTTAAGACTCGTCTGCTATTTGTAATAGGGGCTATCTTAATTTTCCGAGCTGGCTCTTTTGTGCCTATTCCTGGTATTGACGCTGCTGTACTAGCCGATCTGTTCGAACAGCAAAAGGGTACCATCATTGAACTGTTTAACATGTTCTCTGGTGGTGCACTTGAGCGTGCATCCATTTTAGCACTGGGCATTATGCCGTATATTTCGGCCTCGATTATTGTTCAGTTGCTAACGGTTGTTCATCCGGCTTTAGCCGAGTTGAAGAAAGAAGGTGAGTCTGGTCGCCGTAAGATCAGCCAGTATACTCGCTATGGCACGCTTGTGTTGGCAACCTTCCAAGCAATTGGTATTGCGACGGGGTTACCAAGTATGATCCCTGGCCTGGTACATAATCCAGGCCTTGGTTTCTACTTTGTTGCGGTCGTAAGTTTGGTCACCGGTACCATGTTCTTAATGTGGTTAGGTGAGCAGATTACAGAACGTGGCATTGGTAACGGTATATCTCTGATTATTTTCACAGGTATCGTTGCAGGATTGCCACCAGCTATTGGACAGACCGTAGAGCAAGCGCGTCAAGGTGAATTGCACGTACTTCTTCTACTGTTAATTGCAGTAATTTCTTTTGCTGTAATCTATTTTGTAGTGTTCATGGAACGTGGTCAGCGTCGTATCGTCGTTAACTACGCCAAACGCCAGCAAGGCCGTCGTGTCTATGCAGGCCAGAGCACTCATCTGCCATTGAAGATTAATATGGCAGGTGTGATTCCAGCAATTTTTGCATCCAGTATCATTCTTTTCCCTGGCACACTGGCTCAGTGGTTCGGTGGAAACGGAGAAGGTACTTTTGGTTTCCTGACTGACGTGTCTCTGGCACTTAGTCCTGGTCAGCCACTGTACGTTATGCTGTATGCCGCTGCGATTATCTTCTTCTGTTTCTTCTATACCGCGTTGGTGTTTAACCCGCGTGAAACAGCAGATAACCTGAAGAAATCCGGTGCGTTCATACCTGGTATTCGTCCGGGCGAGCAGACTGCGAAGTACATTGATAAAGTGATGACACGCCTGACTTTGGCTGGTGCGTTGTACATTACCTTTATCTGTCTGATCCCCGAGTTCATGATGATTGCTTGGAACGTTCGCTTCTACTTTGGCGGTACGTCACTACTGATTGTAGTTGTGGTTATTATGGACTTCATGGCTCAAGTTCAGACACACCTGATGTCTCAACAGTATGAGTCGGTTTTGAAAAAGGCTAATCTTAAAGGCTACGGCCGATAAGCTTGGTTATCCATTTACGGAGTTTAGCAATGAAAGTTCGTGCTTCCGTTAAGAAAATCTGCCGTAACTGTAAAGTTATCAAGCGCAACGGTGTTGTGCGTGTAATTTGCAGTGAGCCAAAGCATAAGCAACGCCAAGGCTAACCAGCAGAAATATTTCTTGCAAATTGAAGGTAGGTTGGCTAAATTAGCCAACCATCTTTTGTGTGTGCAAAAGAATTGTGACACCGCTGCGTATCCTAAACGGGCTTTGCAGCGGTTATTCTTGATAAGTACTAGGAGTGAATAGTGGCCCGTATTGCAGGCATTAACATTCCTGATCAAAAGCATGCTGTAATCGCACTGACTGCGATTTATGGCATCGGTAAAACTCGTTCAAAAGCTATTCTGGCTGATGTGGGTATTGCTGAAAATGTTAAGATCAGTGAACTAACTGAAGAGCAGATCGATCAACTGCGTGATGGTGTAGCTAAGTACACTGTAGAAGGTGATCTACGTCGTGAAGTTTCCATGAACATCAAGCGCCTAATGGATCTTGGTTGTTACCGTGGTCTTCGTCATCGTCGCAGTCTACCTCTACGTGGACAGCGTACTAAAACCAACGCTCGTACCCGTAAGGGTCCGCGCAAGCCGATCAAAAAATAATCGGATAAGGTAGAGTACAATGGCAAAACAACCAACTCGCGCTCGTAAGCGCGTACGCAAGCAAGTTGCTGATGGCGTAGCGCACATCCACGCTTCTTTCAACAACACAATCGTTACCATTACTGACCGTCAAGGTAATGCTCTGGCTTGGGCAACTGCCGGTGGTTCAGGTTTCCGTGGTTCTCGTAAATCTACACCGTTTGCTGCACAGGTTGCTGCTGAGCGTTGTGGTGAAATGGCCAAAGAATATGGCGTTAAGAACCTGGAAGTTATGGTTAAGGGCCCAGGTCCTGGTCGTGAGTCAACAATCCGTGCTCTGAATGCAGCGGGTTTCCGTATCACTAACATTGTTGATGCGACTCCGATCCCTCATAACGGTTGTCGTCCACCTAAGAAACGTCGCGTATAACGTTTCGTTTCTAGGAATATTGGAGAAAGAACATGGCAAGATATTTGGGTCCTAAGCTGAAGCTTAGCCGTCGTGAAGGCACTGACTTATTCCTTAAGTCTGGTGTTCGCGCGATTGATACCAAGTGTAAAATTGATAACGCGCCGGGCCAGCACGGTGCCCGTCGTGGCCGCCTGTCTGACTATGGCGTTCAGCTTCGCGAGAAGCAGAAAGTTCGTCGTACTTATGGCGTACTGGAAAAGCAATTCCGTAACTACTACAAAGAAGCTGCTCGCCTGAAAGGCAACACAGGTGAAAACCTGCTGCAACTTCTGGAAGGTCGTCTGGATAATGTTGTTTACCGCATGGGCTTTGGCGCAACTCGCGCTGAATCACGTCAACTGGTAAGCCACAAAGCGATCCTGGTTAATGGTCAAGTCGTTAACATCCCATCTTTCCAGGTGGCTGCAAACGACGTTGTTAGCATTCGTGAGAAAGCTAAAAACCAAGCACGCATCAAAGCAGCTCTTGAAGTTGCTACTCAGCGTGAACTGCCGACTTGGGTCGAAGTAGACAGCAACAAAATGGAAGGTACCTTTAAGCGTCTTCCAGAGCGTTCTGATTTGTCTGCCGACATCAACGAACACCTGATCGTCGAGCTTTACTCTAAGTAAGGCTATAGTTAAGAGAGGACACAATGCAGGGTTCTGTAACAGAATTTCTTAAGCCGCGTCTTGTTGATATTGAACAAGTTAATACGACGCATGCAAAAGTAACTCTTGAGCCTCTGGAGCGCGGTTTTGGCCACACTCTAGGCAATGCTCTACGTCGTATTCTTCTGTCATCTATGCCAGGTTGCGCAGTGACTGAAGTAGAAATCGACGGTGTGTTACACGAGTACAGCACCAAAGAGGGAGTCCAAGAGGACGTTCTTGAAATCCTATTGAACCTGAAAGGCCTGGCCGTTAAGGTTGAAGGGAAAGACGAAGTCATCTTGAGCCTCAGTAAATCTGGTGCAGGCCCTGTTGTTGCAGGTGACATCACCCATGATGGTGATGTTGAGATTGCGAACCCAGAGCACGTGATCTGCCATTTGACTGATGACAATGCTGATATCAGCATGCGCATCAAGGTAGAACGTGGTCGCGGCTATGTACCAGCATCTGCTCGTATTCACAGTGATGAAGATGAGCGTCCAATTGGTCGTTTGTTAGTTGATGCAACTTTCAGCCCAGTTGATCGTATCGCTTACTCAGTCGAGGCTGCGCGTGTTGAACAACGCACTGACCTTGATAAGCTAGTTATCGATATGGAGACCAATGGTACTCTTGATCCTGAGGAAGCGATTCGTCGTGCTGCCACTATTCTGGCAGAACAACTTGACGCATTCGTAGATCTGCGTGATGTACGAGTTCCTGAAGAGAAAGAAGAGAAGCCGGAGTTCGATCCGATCCTACTGCGTCCTGTAGACGATCTTGAACTAACTGTTCGCTCTGCTAACTGTTTGAAAGCAGAAGCGATCCACTACATCGGTGATCTTGTTCAGCGTACTGAGGTTGAGCTACTGAAAACGCCAAACCTGGGTAAGAAGTCTTTGACCGAAATCAAAGACGTGCTGGCTTCACGTGGTCTGTCTCTGGGTATGCGCCTGGAAAACTGGCCGCCAGCATCTATCGCTGAAGATTAATAGTTACTGATATCTAGTTAGAAGGATTAGGTCATGCGCCATCGTAAGAGTGGTCGTCAACTCAACCGCAACAGCAGTCATCGCAAAGCGATGTTCAGCAACATGGCTAGCTCTCTGGTACGTCACGAGCTTATCAAGACTACCTTGCCTAAGGCAAAAGAGCTGCGTCGCGTAATTGAGCCTTTGATTACCCTAGCTAAGACTGACAGTGTAGCTAACCGTCGTCTGGCATTTGCACGTACTCGTGATAACGAAGTCGTTGCTAAACTGTTTAACGAATTAGGTCCACGTTTTGCTCAGCGTCCAGGCGGTTACACTCGCATTATGAAATGCGGTTTCCGTGCTGGTGATAAAGCCCCAATGGCTTACATTGAGCTGGTAGACCGTCCTGAAGCTCAGGAAGAAGCTGCTGCTGAATAAGCAATAGTTTAAAAACGTAAGAAAGCCGGGCATTGCCCGGCTTTTTTTATAGCTGCTTTTCACCGAAATATCTGACACTGCATCCAGGACTGGGTGGTTATGGATTTAACCACTGTTGCTTTAGGTGATATTCCTACTGTTCTTTTTTTATCTCCCCACAACTTTCTTCTTCCACTGCACTTTTTGTTTTTATCCACATTGAGAATCTATCAGCCCCCGGCTCAAGGTGTTTTTGCTTTATTATTGCGCGGTTTGTTTATCTGTGAGCGAAAAGTGTTCGCTCGGTGTTTTTTTCTGTTTTTTTACTTGTCATGTGGTTCTGACTCTCTATAATGCCGCCTCACTGACACGGCAGAGCAGCAAACTTAAGCGCTAGGCAGTGTAAGCGGTTAGAAAAACAAATTGAAAAAAGTGTTTGACACTTCACTTCGTTTGGTTAGAATGGCCGCCCGTTTCGAGAGATTAATCACAAAGATTTATATCGAAACAAGCTCTTTAACAATTTGACCATGCAATCTGTGTGGGCACTCGACAATGATACAGTCATAAAAGATTTATCAGTGAAC